>JBEGRT010000027.1:0-3825 GCA_041180305.1 Pseudomonadota bacterium | reverse complement strand
GACCAGGCGAGCCGGGGCCACCTTGGCCTCGCGGAGGGTCAATGCCCGCTCGATGATCAGCGCCAGTGCAACGATGGAGCACAGCACCAGAGGAAGGATGGGCCACCCAGCGGCCTGTAAGATCGACAGCAAATGACGTCTCCCGAGGTGTCGAACCGAAAGCAGCCATTATCGGGCGGTTTTTCACGGTTCAGGATGCGCGCAGGCCACGGCGCATGCGGGTGCCAGCCCCAGGTGCTGGCGAGACGCGAAGTTCGGCATGTGACGACCGAGTCATCCACGGATCCTGTGGATAACTTTGTGGGAAACCTCTGGAATGGCGGGCGCCTCCCTCGGGAAAAGGCCTGTTTTCTTAGATTGCTGCATTTTTAAGCATCAAAAAACCCATATGAATCAAAGGTTTGCCATGTTTTCCCTGTGTTTGAGGGGGGCGCCATGTGGAGAATGTCACAACGTGCACCAACTGTGGACATGCCCCTTGATCGTGCACGCTCGGGGGGCGCATGGGCTGGCTTGAAGACACGGCCAGAGGTCGTTCTGGTGGCGATGGGCGGGGTGACTGGGCGGGTGGCGCCCGGGCGCGGGTCTGGGGCGTGGCGGCGCTGGTGCAGGCGGTGTCCGACACCCTGTCGGCCCGCTATGGCACCGTGAGGGTGCAAGGCGAGTTGTCGGGGGTGACGGTGGCGGCCAGTGGGCACGCCTACTTCACTCTGAAGGATGAAACGGGCCAGGCCTCGCTGAGGTGCGCCATGTTCCGCCGCGCTTTTTCGCAGGTGGACTTCCGTCCGATGGACGGGCAGCGGGTGGAGTTGCAGGGCAAGGTTTCGGTGTTCGAGGCCCGGGGTGAGTTGCAACTGGTGGTCGAGGCCATGCAGCGTGCGGGCGAGGGCGCCCTGTATGAACAATTTTTGCGCCTGAAAGCTCGGCTGGAGGCCGAGGGCTTGTTCGACCCCACGCGCAAACGGCCGCTGCCCGGCATGCCCCGCCGCGTGGGGGTGGTCACGTCCTTGGCTGCGGCGGCCCTGCACGATGTGCTCACGGCCCTGCACCGACGCGCGCCCCATGTCGAGGTGCTGGTGGTGCCTTGCAGCGTGCAAGGGGCCGAGGCGCCTGCCCAGATCGTGCAGGCCCTGGGGCAGGCGCAGGCCTGGCGGGGTGCGGGCGGGCAGGGGCTCGACACGGTGCTGTTGTGCCGCGGCGGTGGCTCGCTGGAAGACCTCTGGGCCTTCAACGACGAGCGGGTGGTGCGTGCCGTGGCGGCCTGTGCCGTGCCGCTGGTCTGCGGGGTGGGGCATGAAACCGATGTCACGCTGGCCGATCTGGCGGCTGATGTGCGGGCGCCCACGCCCACGGCTGCGGCCGAACTGGCCTCGCTGCCACGGGCCGACCAGCTCGATCAACTCGATGACCTGGCCATGTCGCTCGGCGAGGCCGTGCACCGCCGGCTGGAACAGCACCAGCAGCGGCTGGACCGGCTGGGCATGCGCCTGAGCCGGCCCGCCAGCCTGGTGCAGGGTGCGCGGCAGCAGTTGTGGGCTCTGGAGGCCCGGCTGAGGCAGGTGCTGCCCCAGCGGGTGGCCACGCAACGCCATCGACTCTCGATGGTGGCGCAGCGGCTGCCCATGGCGGCCCAGGGGCCCTTGCGGCAGGCAGAGCGTGCGCTGACATTGCAGGCATCGCGTTTGAGCTTGCTCGACCCGCAACGCACGCTGGAGCGCGGCTACGCCTGGGTGGCCGATGCGCAGGGGCGGGCCATCACGCAGGCGGCTGCGGTGCGGCACGGCCAGGCGCTGGACGTGCATCTGGCCGATGGCCGCGTGCAGGCCGAGGTCACGCAGGTGGCGCTTCGCACGGCGCCAGGGGCATCGCCTGTGCCCGACAAGACCACAGATTCCGCGGGTTGAAAGCCCGTGGGGCGATCAGGCGGCAGGCGCCATGCCTACAATCGCCCCGTTGAATTTCCCAACCACAGGACGACACACCATGGCACACACGCTTCCCCCTCTGCCGTACGCTTCCGACGCTCTGGCGCCTCACCTGAGCAAGGAGACCTTCGAGTACCACTACGGCAAGCACCACCAGGCCTACGTCACCAACCTGAACAACCTGATCCCGGGCACCGAGTTCGAGAGCCTGTCGCTGGAAGACATCGTCAAGAAGTCCAGCGGTGGCGTGTACAACAACGCCGCCCAGATCTGGAACCACACCTTCTTCTGGAGCTGCATGAAGCCCAATGGCGGCGGCGCTCCTTCGGGCAAGCTGGCTGATGCCATCAACGCCAAGTTCGGCAGCTACGATGCCTTCAAGGAAGCCTTCACCAAGTCGGCCGTGGGCAACTTCGGTTCGGGCTGGACCTTCCTGGTCAAGAAGGCCGACGGCTCTGTCGACATCGTCAACATGGGCCCGGCTGGCACCCCGCTGACCACTGGCGACACCGCCCTGCTGACCATCGACGTGTGGGAACACGCCTACTACATCGACTACCGCAATGCCCGCCCCAAGTTCGTGGAAACCTTCCTGAACAGCCTGGTGAACTGGGAATTTGCCGAGAAGAACTTCGGCTGATCCAGCCGTTTTTCGCCGCAGCCTTCGGTGTGCCGAGGCTGTGCGCCCCGTGTGACGGGGCACCGATCAAGCCGGGCAGTGCCCGGCTTTTTCTTTGACCGAAACGCTGTGCGCAGCGATCCAATGGCCTGCGTAGTTTCCACATGTTTTTTCGCGGTCGCGGTGCACCGGCGTGGGCTGAGGGTGGTACAGTGGCGGCGGTTTTACACAAACAAGCCCTTCCCGTCGCCAACGCCGGAGCCACTGGTTCCAAGCTGAGGCGGGTCGCAATCCGCCAACCGGTCAAGCCGTGTCGCGGAAGGTTTTTCAACCAGCCAATTTCTCAGGAAACCTGAGAGCGAGGTGAGCGAAATGATGCAGCAGTTCAGGTCGAACTCGTACCTGTTCGGGGGCAATGCCCCATATGTGGAAGAGTTGTACGAGGCCTACCTCGACAACCCAGGCTCCGTGCCTGACAACTGGCGTTCGTACTTCGACGCCCTCCAGAACGTCCCCGCCGTCGATGGCACCGATTCCCGCGACGTGGCCCATGCGCCCGTGGTCGAATCGTTTGCCCAGCGCGCCAAGGCCAACGCCTTCATGGTCAAGACCAGTTCGGCTGACCTGAATGTGGCGCGCAAGCAGGTGCACGTTCAATCCCTCATTGCTGCCTATCGCTTCCTCGGTTCCCGCTGGGCGGATCTCGATCCCCTCAAGCGTCAGGAACGCCCGAAGATCCCTGAGCTCGAGCCTTCGTTCTACGACCTGACCGAGTCCGACATGGACATCACGTTCAGCGCCACGAACACCTATTTCACCAAGGCCGAGCACATGACCCTGCGCGAGATCGTGCAGGCCCTGCGTGAAACGTACTGCGGCAGCATCGGCGCCGAGTACATGCACATCACCGACCCCACCGAAAAGCGCTGGTGGCAAGAGCGCCTGGAGTCGATCCGCTCCAAGCCCACCTTCAGCGCCGAGAAGAAGAAGGCCATCCTGGACCGCCTGACGGCTGCCGAGGGCCTCGAGCGTTTCCTGCACACCAAGTACGTGGGCCAGAAGCGCTTCTCGCTGGAAGGCGGCGAAAGCTTCATCGCTTCGATGGACGAACTGATCCAGCGCGCCGGCGAAAAGGGCGTGCAGGAAATCGTGATTGGCATGGCCCACCGCGGCCGTTTGAACGTGCTGGTCAACACCTTGGGCAAGCAGCCCAAGGACCTGTTCCAGGAGTTCGAGCACACCACGCCCGAGCACCTGCCGGCAGGTGACGTGAAGTACCAC
>JBEGRT010000026.1:0-4398 GCA_041180305.1 Pseudomonadota bacterium | reverse complement strand
CACGTCGGGCCTCGGAATGCAAAAGAGCAGGGCGGTGAACCCGGTATTGTCTCAGGCTTGCCCCTGTCTGTGCAGGCTCAAGGCGGGGTGGGTGCGGGTCGATAAGATGGCACAGGGGGCCTTCGCCCTCGAGGTCAAGTCCGTGCTCGCTTTTCTTCAGGACCAGGTGCCCACCGCGAATGCCAACGGGCAACCGCTTTCGGCGCACCAGCAGGCTTTCGCCCGCGTGTTGCTGGGCACCGCCATGGTGGCGGGCCTCACACACCTGTGCTTCCTGTTCCTGATGCTGTGGGCAGGGGTGCAGATGCTGGCCGTGGTCAACGTGGCCAGCGTGCTGTTCTACCTGCTGATGTTCCACCAGGCCCGGAGGGGCCAGCTGCGTGGTGCTCTGACCCTGGCGGGCGTTGAGATCGTCGGTCATGCGGTGCTGGCGCTGTGGGTGCTGGGCTGGGGCAGCGGGTTTCACTATTACCTGCTGTTGCCCTTGCCGGTTGTGATCGTCAGCACGGTCATCCACCGGTGGGACAAGCTCATCACCACCCCGCTGCTGGCCGGTATTGCCCTGTGGGTGGACTTCGCCTTCCGCAGGCGCCCGCCGCAGGTGGTGCTCGACCCCCATGTGCTGAACTTTCTGTATTACTTCAACCAGGTGGCCTTCATGGTCATCCTGTGTTTTCTGGCGGCTTTCTATTTCCTGCAGATCCGCAAGGTTGAGCGCCAGTTGCGTGCCATGGCCACGACCGACCCGCTCACCCAGCTCAGCAACCGCCGCGCCCTGATGGAGGTGATCCGCCACGAAGAGCGCCGTTTCCAGCGTGGCGGGCAGGTGCTGTCCTTCGTGATGGCCGACATCGACCACTTCAAGCAGATCAACGACACCCTGGGCCACGATGCGGGCGACGAGGTGTTGCGGCAGGTCAGCCAGAACCTGGCCGCAGGCGTGCGCGAGATCGACCACCTGGCCCGCTGGGGTGGCGAAGAGTTCCTGATCGTGCTCCCCGACACCGATGAGGCCGAGGCCGCCCATGTGGCCGAACGCTTGCGCCTGGCCCTGGCCCGTCAGCCCGTGCGCGGCATGGCCGTCACGGCCACCTTCGGCGTGGCCGAGGTTCGCACTGGTGAAACCGCCGAGCAGGCCATCTCCCGGGCAGATTCGGCCCTGTATGCCGGCAAGCGCGCCGGGCGCAATCGCGTGCAACGCGCCGGCACCGACACCTGATTTCCCCCATCAGTGAAAGCGAGTGGGGGCAGGGATTCCCGCATCGCCCGGCCACCTGCGCCATGGCTAAGCTGTGCTTTCCCCGGTGTTCGTTGGAAAAGGCGCTCTCCCATGCGGTTCAGGTCCTGGTGTTTGGCTACGGCCGTGTCCGTTGGGACCGTGGTAGCGGGCGGTGGCGCTCAGGCTGCCACCTTGTGCGTGTTCGACCCCTCGGGCAACGCGGGGCCCATGCCCAGCGTGATGCAGGATTACGCCGTGGCCATGCAGCGCTTTGGCGTGCAGATCACCTCCCGGGTCTACCAGGACGAGGCGCGGGCACACGACGATTTCAAGGCCGGCCTGTGCGACGGCATCGTGGCCACCGGCCTGCGGCTGCGCCAGTACAACCGCGCCACCGGGGCCATCGACAGCCTGGGCGGCACGACCATCATCCGCAACGGCCAGCTCGACATCGATGCCAGCTACGAGGTCATGCGCAAGCTGCTGCAGACCTACTCGGCCGACTCCCCGCAGGTCTACAACCTGATGGTGCAGGGCAGGTACGAAGTGGGCGGCATCATGCCGGTGGGCGCGGCCTACCTGATCACGCGTGACCGGCGCATTTCCACCGTCGAAGCCATGGCGGGCAAGCGCGTGATCGCGCTGCCGCATGACCCGGCCCAGAGCATGATGATCCGCCGCATCAAGGCCGTGCCCACACCGATGGAAGTGGCGCAGATCGTGCCGTTCTTTCGCGAAAACAAGGTGGATCTGATCGCGCTGCCCGCGCTGGCCTTCGCGCCGTTCCAGGTCGATTCCGCCCTGGGCATGTCCGGTGCCGTGATCCGCTTTCCGCTGATGCTTCTGTCCTACCAGGTCATCCTGGACCAGAGCAAGTTTCCCGAGGGCTTTGGCCCGCGTTCGCGCACCTGGTTCATGGGGCAGTACGACCGCATGCTGCAGCTGATCCGCCGCTCCGAGGCCGTCGACATCCCGGCGCGCTCGTGGATGACCCTGCCCGACGACGCCATCTACCGCTACACCCTGATGCTGCAGGAGGCCCGTCTGGACATCGCCCGCCAGGGCATCTACGACAAGCGCGGGCTGCGCATCCTCAAGAAGGTTCGCTGCCATGTGAACCCTGCTGACAACGAGTGCAAGACACGTCAGGAAGAAGACTGGAACTGAGGTGGCCATGACAGCAGTACGTCATGTGAAAGCCTGGGCCGCAGGGGTCGGTTGTGCCCTGATGGCTCTGAGCGGCGCGGCGCAGGCCGCCACCCTGTGCGTGTTCGACCTGGTGGGCACCACCGGCGATGCATTCAATGCCTCCAAGGATTACGTGCTGGCCATGCAGCGCGAAAACGTGACCCTCGACCTCAGGGCCTTCCCGAGCGAAGCGCGTGCCGTGGAGGAGTTCAAGGCGGGGCGCTGTGATGCACTGTTTGCCACGGGCATGCGCGTGCGCCAGTTCAACACCGTGTCGGGCTCGATCGACACCTACGGCGCGACCACCATCGTGCGCAACGGGCGCCTGGACATCAACGCCGGCTACGAGGTGCTGCGCAAGCTGCTGCAGATCTATGCGGCCGATTCACCGCAGGCCCAGGCGCTCATGACCCAAGGGCGTTACGAAGTGGGTGGCGTGGCGCCCATCGGCGCGGCCTACCTGATGGCCAAGGACCGCCGCATCAACTCTGTCGAGGCGATGAAGGGCAAGCGCATCATGTCGCTGGAGTACGACCCGGCCCAGTCCTTCATGGTGCGTCGCATCGAGGCGGTGCCTGTCCTGACCGACATCAACACCGTGATGTCGGCCTTCCGGGACAACCGAATCGACATCATCGCCCTGCCGGCCCTGGCGTTTCGCCCGCTGCGCGTGGAAGACACCCTGGGGCCCAATGGTGTGATCGGGCGCTTCCCCTTGATGATGCTGACCTACCAGGTCATCCTGGACCGCAGCAAGTTCCCCGAGGGCTTCGGACAGAAGTCACGCACCTGGTGGGTGTCGCAATACGACCGGGCGCTGCAGCTGATCCGCAAGGCCGAAACCCTCGATGTGTCGGCCTCCTTGTGGCTGGACCCCAGCCCCGAGGCCACCTACCGTTACAACCTGATGGTGCAGGAGGGGCGCATCGACATGGCGCGGCAAGGCATCTACGACAAGCGCGCACTGCGCATCATGAAGAAGGTGCGCTGTCACGTGAACCCCACAGACAACGAGTGCAAGACCCGCCAGGAAGAAGACTGGAACTGAAGTGACAGTGTGATGCCTCACACTGGCCGTATGCTGTCGGCCGTTCAAGTGGAGGTGTCATGAACCAACGTGCGTGTCTGAAAGGGCTGATCGCGGCCCTGGGACTGGCCGGCGCCGTGTCGGCCCAGGCCGTGACCATGTGTGTCTTCGATCTGGTGGGCACCTCGGGCGATGCCTACAACTTTGCCAAGGACTACGTGCTGGCCATGCAGCGCGAAGGCGTGTCCATCGACATGAAGGCCTACCCTGACGAAGCCCGTGCTGTCGAGGATTACAAGGCCGGTCGCTGCGAGGCCCTGTGGGCCACAGGCCTGCGCACACGGCCCTTCAATGCCGTGGCCGGGGCCATCGACACCTTGGGTTCAACCACCATCGTGCGCAACGGCACCATCGACATCACCGGCAGCTACGACGTGCTGCGCAAGCTGGTGCAGACCTTCGGGGCCGAATCGGCCCAGTCGCAGGCCTTGATGGTGCAGGGCAAGCATGAAGTCGGGGGCATCGCGCCCATCGGGGCCGCTTACCTGATCACGCGCGACCGCCGCATCGATTCCATCGAAGCCATGAAAGGCAAACGTGTGGCCGCCATGGCCTACGACCCCGCACAGGCGCAGATGATCCGCCGCATCGAGGCCACCCCCGTGCCCACCGATGTGACCACCGTGGTACCCGCCCTGCGCGATGGCCGCACCGATGTGATCGCCTTGCCGGCCCTGGCCTTCCGGCCCTTGCGGGTGGAAGACGCCATGGGTCCCAAGGGCGCCGTGGCGCGCTTCCCGTTGATGATCCTGACCTACCAGCTGGTGCTCGATCGGAACAAGTTCCCCGAGGGTTTCGGGCAGAAGTCGCGCACCTGGTGGCTGTCGCAGTACGACCGGGCCCTGCAGTTGATCCGACGCGCCGAGGCGGTCGACATCCCCTCGTCGATGTGGCTGGAGCTGTC
>JBEGRT010000025.1:0-2595 GCA_041180305.1 Pseudomonadota bacterium | reverse complement strand
ACCCACCGCATGGCCATGCTGCCCCTGGTCGACCGCCTGATCGTGATGGACCGTGGCCGCATCGTGGCCGATGGCCCGCGTGACGCCGTGCTCAAGGCCCTGGCCGCCGCCAGCGCCCCCGTGGGAGGTGGCGCATGAGCCTGCTCAAAGTGAACCTGCCCACCGACGCCGACCGCGGCCCCGCACGGGCTGCCTTGGTCACGGTGGGGCTGATGGTGGGCTTTCTGGTGGTGGCCCTGGTGTGGATGGGCTTTGCCGAGATCAATGTGTCGGTGAACGCCACCGGCAGCGTGGTGCCGCCCAGCAGCGTGCAGCAGGTGCAGAGCCTGGAAGGCGGCATCGTGCGCGAGCTGATGGTCAAACCAGGCAGCCGCGTGAAAGCCGGCGAAGTGCTGGTGCGCCTGGACGCCGCCCAGTACCAGGCCGACCGGGGTGAAAGCCGCCAGAACTGGCTGGCCAGCCGTGCCGCGCAGGCCCGACTCGACGGCCTGCTGAGCGGCCAGCCCCCGGTGTTCTCGGCCGACCTGGAGCGCGAAGTGCCGCTGCTGGTGCAGCAGGAACGTCGCGCCTGGGAAGACGGCTGGCGCGAATACCAGGCCGCACTCAGTGGTGGCCAGGATGCGGTGCGGCGCGAAAGCGGCGCCATCACCGAGGCCCGCGCACGCATCGTCGCGCTGAAGGAAACCCTGGCCGTGGCGCAGGAAGCCCTGTCCATCGAAGAGCGGCTGCAGAAGGCCGGCGCCGGCGCGCGGGCCGACTACCTGAACGCCCAGCAACGCTACCTGGGGATCAAGGCCGAACTGGACGGCCTGGAGCAAAGCCTGCCGCGCCTGGAAGCGGCCGTGGCCCTGGCCCGTTCGCAAGGCACCGAGGCCGCCTCGCGCATGCGCTCGCAATGGGCCACACAGCGCAGCGAACTGCAGGGCCGCGGCCAGGCCCTGAGCAGCGTGCTGGAAGGCCGCGAAGACCGCCTGGCCCGCCGTGAACTGACCGCGCCCATCGATGGCATCGTCAACCGGGTGCTGATTCCCACGCGCGGCGGCGTGGCCCAGGCGGGCGCACCCATCCTGGAGATCGTGCCCGATGAAAAGGAACTGCGCCTGAACGTGCGCGTCAAGCCTGCCGACATCGGCTTCATCCGTGCGGGCCAGACCTCGTCGGTGCGCGTGGTGCCTTACGACTCGTCCATCTACGGCAAGCTCGATGCGGTGGTCGACCGCGTGGGCGCCGACGCGGTGCTCGACGAGAACCGCCAGCCTTATTTCGAAGTGGGCCTGGTGGCACCTGCCAACCAGCTCAAGCACCAAGGCAAACCCCTGCCTGTGACCCCCGGCATGCCGGTGGACGCCAGCATCCTGACCGGCGAACGCACCGTGCTGCAGTACCTGCTCAAGCCCATGCTCAAGTCGCTGGACGCGGCCCTGCAGGAGCGTTGATGCCGGCTTGCCACCCACCCTTGCTGCGCGGGCGCAGCGCCCGGATGGCCACCATACTGGCCCTGGCGCTGTGCGGCCTGCCTCCGCTGGCGTGGGCACAGGCCGAGGCCCCCTCGCCGGCCCAGCCCTCTGCCCTGTCGCTCGCCCAGACGCAGGACGATGCCGAAGCGCTGTTCCAGTTCAAGCACGCCCTTCAGCAGGCCATCAGCCGCGACCCGCAGGTGCAGTTGTCGATGGCCCAATGGCGCGCCACGCAGGCGCAGTGGAAGCAGGCCCGATCACGCTGGTTCCCCACCCTGAGCATCAATGCCAGCCAGGGCGAATCCGACGACCTGGACCTGGGCTTTGCCGTGCACCGCACCACCGAGCGCACCGAAGCCTTGCTGCGCTGGAACGTGTTTTCAGGCGGCGCTGACCTCAACGCCTGGCGAGCCCTGGCCCGGGAAGTCGATGCCGCCGCCGAAGACGTGCGCCGCAGCCGCGAAGAGGCGACCGAACGCTTCATCCAGGCCTATGCCGACGCCGCGCGCGGTGAAACCGTGGCGCGGGTGGCCGAAGACCTGCTGGCCCGCATGAGCCTGCTCAAGCAGATGGTCGACCGCCAGGCGGCGCTGGGCAAGGTGTCGCCCGTGGACGCCGACACCAGCGCCTCCAGCCTGCTGGAGGTGGAAGCCTCGCTGGCCGATGCCCAGAACGAAGCCCGCCGGGGCCGCAACCGGCTGGCGGCCCTGTCGGGCCTGTCGCCCGACGATGTGCGTGCCTTGCGCCTGCCCGGCCTGGGCATGACGCCCGATCTGAACCAGGCCGACTGGGCAGCCCTGCGCGAAGGCAATGCCCGCTGGCGCGCCGCCCAGCTGCGCATCCAATCGGCCGACATCCGCCTGGGCATCGTCTCGTCTGACTACCTGCCCCGGGTCGACCTGCAGTTCCGACAGGCCCTGCACGACCGCACCAACCCGCCCGCCAGTTCCGTGTCCCGCCGCGGCAGCACCGTCAGCATCAGCCTGGACGTGCCGCTGGGCGGCGAGGCCGTGTTCCGGCGCGACGAAAACCTCGAACGCCTCAAGGCCACCCAGGCCGATGCCGAACGCATCAGCCTGGAAGCGCAGATCGAATGGGGCGAGACCATCGACCAGTGGGGCACCCTGGAGCGCAACCT
>JBEGRT010000024.1:0-4625 GCA_041180305.1 Pseudomonadota bacterium | reverse complement strand
GCCTGCTGGCCACTGCGCCAGTGCGTGATCGTGTCCTGGGCCAGCCCCTTGGCACCGCGGCGAATGTCTGGGCGGCTGTACGCCACATCACCCAGCTGGGGGCGCTGGGCCTGTCCGTCGAAGATCACCAGCACATGCTGGCTCTGGCGGGCGGCCCCCGTGGCACCGGGCGCCACCGAGGGCGTTGCGTTTTGGGCGTGTTCCAGGCGCCAGCTCCAGCCTTCTTGCGCCATCAGGCGCTGCACGAAGGCCCAGTCGCTTTCACGGTACTGGGTGGTGATGGCCCGCAGGGGCCCAGGCTGCGCCACATCGAACCTGAAATTGGCCTGCGGCCAGGCGCGCAGCACCTGCTCGACCACACCTTGCGTGTTCAGGTCCTGGAAGATGCGGGTGTCCAGACGGTGCTGCAGCCAGTGGGTCCAGGCCGCCAGGGTGAGGCGGTAGCGGGCCAGCCCGCCATCGGCACCCAACTGAGCGGCCTGTGCCACATGGCCGTGCCAGTGGCGCCAGCTGCCGTCGGCCTGGTGCAGCTTGAGGCAGGCCTGCTCGCCCATGAGGGGCTTGAGCGACAGGAAGGCCGAGGTGCTCAGGCAATCGATCTCGGCCCACAGGGGTTCGGCGGCGTGCACGGCCTCGTGCAGGCGCACACGTTCAACGAGCAGGCTGCCGGAAGGCAAGGAGGTTTCCAGCTGCAACAGGCGCGTGCCCTGGGTGACATCCAGAGTCGCCTTCAGGCGCGCCAGCACGGCACTGCCCAGTGATTGAAACTGACCCAGGCTGCCCAAGGCTTCGCCCAAGCCCGTGGCTGCAACGTGCATGCCCCGCCCTCAGTTCGTGATTGATTTGGAAGCGGATGGTAAGGGTTGCATGCCGTCACAACTTCCCCTGGATGGGCGGCAAGGCCTGTCTTTTACAATCTGATGCGACTTTGGGCCCCTGGGGGCCTTCCCCACCCACGCACGCCCATGCAGGACGCTTCGGACCGTTTGCGCCAGACCCGCTCGGCGGCCGAATGGCTGACCAGCCTGCCCACCTTGCTGCTGCTCTTGCTGGTGCTGCTGATCGGCACGGGCGAGCTGGTGCACAGCCGCTTCCTGCAGATCGGTCAGGCCTTGTTCGGTGACCGCATCCAGCAGGTGCAGTACTACGTGCTGCGGGAAGAAGCCCGTGCACCCACCTGCAACCCGCAACCGGACCTCGAAGCCGAAGTGCAACGCTGGCGCAACAGCCAGTCGCAAAAAGCCAGCCCAGACAGCGTCGAAGGCCTGGTGCCGTCACCCAGCCTGACCGAGGACGCCTACCGCCAGTCGCTGCAGCAGGCCGCCACCCTGTGCCAGGACAAGATCCGCCGGTACGAGCAGATCCAGGCTCGCATCACACCCGAGGTGCGGGCGTTCCGTGCAGTCGAGCAGGGCTTCTTCTCGCTGTTCCAGTTCGGCACGGAACACCGCACCATGATCGTGCTGCTGATGATGGCGATCACGCTGCTGGTCACCAGCACCAGCTACCAGCACATCAGCCTGGTGCCACCTCGGTTTCAACGCGACTTCAGAGCCCAGGCCCTGAGCATGCTGCTGGCCGGACTGGCCCTGTTGTGGTCGAACATCCGTTATCTGCAGATCGCGCAGGCCTCGGGCGTCCCGCTGGATCGCCCCGATCAGCAACTGGCCTGGATCGGCCTGTTTGCCGCGCTGGTGGCCATCAGTGCCTGGCAACTGCGCAAGCCACCGGCCTTGGCACACACCGAAGGGCTGGGCTCCTGGGGGCACGCATTGCAGACAGTGCCTCTGGGCTCGTGGATGACATTGATCGCCGCTGCCTACTACGAGACCAAGGACCATTCATCCGGGCTGGCCATCTACGTCAGCTCGCTCACCGAGATCCCGTCGCTCACCCTGCACCTGGCCCTGTTCATCTGGTGCGGCATGCTGTTCAAGCAAAGCCGCATGATCGATCTGTTCATGAACCTGCTGCGCCCCTGGCAGCTGTCGCCGGAAACCCTCACGTACTTCATCTTGCTGGCTGCGGCCATTCCGACGGCTTACACCGGCGGCTCGGGTGCATTCGTCATGGCGGCCGGCGTGATCATCTATCACGAGATTCGAGCCCTGGGCGGCAGCCGCCAGTACGCCCTGGGCGCCACGGCCATGTCGGGCTCTCTGGGGGTGGTGCTCAGCCCCAGCCTGATCGTGATGTCGATCGTGGCCATCAACAACGAGGTCACCAGCGCCGAGCTCTTCCATTGGGGCGGCTGGGTGTTCCTCATGACCTCGACCTTGTTCTTCCTGGCCTCGCAGTGGCGCAAGCCCGCACGCCAGGATCGCTGGCCTGCCCTGTGGCCCGCGCTGCAGGCCTCGGGCCGAGAGATTCCGCCGATCCTGTCCCATGTGGCGCTGGTCACGGCCGTGCTGGGCTTTTACCGCCTGGTGCTGGACACCTCACTGACCGAAACCTCGGCCGCGCTGATCATGCCGGTGATCATGCTGCTGGTGGTGGCCTTCGACCAGCTCATGCGCTCGCAAGGCATCGGCATCGACCCTCGCCGCATGGCCGCCCTCATGCGACGGGAGAACAGCTTTCAGGCCTCCGTGCGCGTGGCCACCTCGGAGACCGTGGTGCACCTTGGGGGCTACATCTACCTGATCCTGCTGTCTCAGGCCCTGGGCGGTGTGATCGAGCGCTCCGAGCTGATGCAGCTGGTTCCTGGCCAGTTTGAGTCGGCATGGCATGCCATGGCATTCCTGGCCCTGTGCCTGGTGCTGCTGGGCATGTTCATGGAACCGCTGGGCGCGATCTTCCTGGTGTCGGGCTCTCTGGCGCCCGTGGCCTATGCCAACCACATCGACCCCGTTCATTTCTGGATGATGGTGCTGGTGGCCTTCGAGCTGGGCTACCTGCTGCCGCCGGTTGCGCTCAACCAGTTGCTGGCGCGGCAAGTGGTCGGTCCTGACCGCATCGACAAGGCCGACGCCGAGGTGGCACACCAGGCCAGCTTCTACCGCCGCCACGAACGGTGGCTGCTGCCCTGCGGTGTGATGACGTTGTCGCTGCTGCTGGTGGCCTTCGTGCCCTTGTGGGTGCACGACGTGCCCGCGCTGCAAGCCTTGTGGGAGCAAGTGCAACGATGAGCACCCCTCAGACACCGCTGGACTATCCGCGCGAGCTGACCATGTACGGCTCCATCCCGCGCACTGGCCGGGTGCATGTGCTGTGGTCGGTGTCGGTGGCCGTGTTCCTGTGGGCACTGGGCTGGGCACAAGGCCTGCCCGGTGCGGACAACAGCCTGATGGTCAAGCTGGTCTACACCCTGTGCCTGGGCTACTGGGGCTGGACCCTGATCGGCATTGTCTGGCTGGGCGAGGTGCGCCGTCGGTGGCTGGTGCTGCCGGATGCCGCCGAGCGTTACCAGCGTGAAGGGGTGTATGGCCTGCTGCGTCCATCCACCGTCGTGTGGGTGACCGTGCTGGGCGTGCCCGTGGCCTGCGTGCTCGGGGTGTTCACGGCCCACATGATGCTGACCTGGCTGCCCGACCGCTGGGCACCTGTACAAGAGCTCTCGCTGCCCGTGTGCCTGGTGCTGAGCTACAGCCTGGCGCTGGGCACCTTCACGGTCGACTGGCTGCGCGTGCACCTGGCGGCCAACGAGGTGCGTGCCGAAGCCGCCCAGCGCCAGGCGCTGCAGGCCCAGCTGCAACTGCTGCATGCCCAGCTGGAGCCGCACATGCTGTTCAACACGCTGGCCAATCTGCATGCCCTGATCGACGCCGACCCGGCGCGTGCACAAGACATGCTCACGCGCCTGATCGCCTTCCTGCGGGCCACCCTGAGCGCCAGCCAGCGCACCACTCACCCGCTGTCTGAAGAATTTTCTCGGGCAGGCGACTACCTGGCCCTGATGCAAGTGCGCATGGGCGCGCGCCTGCAGGTCGAGCTTGAATTGCCTGCAGGGCTGAGCGATGTGCAGGTGCCGCCACTCCTGGTGCAGCCCTTGCTGGAAAACGCCATCCAGCACGGGCTGGAGCCCACCCGGCGGGGCGGGCTGCTGTCGCTGCACGCCTGCCAGAGCGGCGACCAGCTGTGGATCACGGTGCAAGACACCGGACAGGGTCTGCGTGAAGCCGCCGCCCACCAGGCACAGGCTGAAGCAGGCACTGCTGCACGCAAAGGTGGCTATGGCCTGACCCATGTGCGTGAGCGCCTGATGTCGCTGTATGGTGGCCGCGCCAGCCTGGTCCTGATGCCTGCAGAGGAAGGGCCCGGCACGGTGGCCCGGCTGGCACTTCCGCTCTACCATTCGCCCGTGTGGCCATCTGCCCAGACAGACGCTGCACCTGACTCCAAGCCATTGTCGGGCGCCTCCGACTCACCTGCCACCGCCGCATGACATTTTCTGCCCTGATCGCCGAAGACGAGCCCATCCTGGCCCAGGCCCTGACCACACAGCTCACGCGCATCTGGCCCGCGCTGCAACTGTCGCCGGTGGCCACCGATGGAGGCGACGCGGTGGACCGTGCCCTGGCAGAGCACCCGGACGTGCTGTTCATGGACATCCAGATGCCTGTGCTCAATGGCCTGGAAGCTGCCGAACAGATCATGGACCAGTGGCCCCAAGACCGCGCCCTGCC
>JBEGRT010000023.1:0-3032 GCA_041180305.1 Pseudomonadota bacterium | reverse complement strand
GTGCGAAAGCCCAGGCCCAGCAGCAGGGCCTGCGCGCGAGCGGCCGCATCGAAATGCCCGGCTTCGGCCAGTTCGCCATGGGCATCGGCCATGGCCGTGCCGTCTCCTGAGGCTTCGGCTGCGGCCAGGCGTTCGCGGGCCTGCATCAGGCGGCCATCGCCCTGCAGAACGAACTCGGTGGCCGGGTCATCGGTTTCCGGCATGTGCTGGGCCACCTCGGCCAGCGCGCCCGGGGCCAGCCAGCTGGCCGGGATGTCGCAGTCGCCCGAATCAGGCGGCAAGCGGCCCGACAGCAAGGAGAACAGCGACGACTTGCCAGCCCCATTGCGCCCGACCAGGCCCACTTTCTCGCCCGGGTGCAGGGTGACGCTGGCGTGCTCCAGCACGGGCTTGCTGCCACGCAACAAGGTGACGTTCTTCAGGACGATCATGAGGTTCTAGGGGGTGCGGCAGGCGTGAAATTCGTCACAATCCGGCCGTCATGCAACCAGGGAAACGAGGCAGCGCAATGGCCAGCGAAATCTTGATGGGTCCGGTATTGTCGTTCAGAGGCATCGCACGAACAGCGAAGAAGGCCATGTGGCGGGTCAGCGCCCTGGTGGTGGTGCCTGCCGGTGGCCCGGCCCCCGTGATGGTGCTGGAGGGCAAGGCCGTGTCTGCCCGTTGCCTGCAGACTGAGCAAGCCATGACGGGCGCCAATGGCAAGGCTGTGAAAACCGAGGTGTGGCGACATGACCTCAGTGTGGTCATGGGCCCGCAGGAGCGCCGAGTGAGCTATGGCCTGCAAGGCCAGCCCGACGCCCACTGGCAGTTCACCGTGCCAGCCGATGGGCAAGCGCCGCGCATGGCGTACTTCTCGTGCAATGGCTTTTCTGACCCGAAGGCCATGAAGTCATTCAAGCCGGGTGCGCAAGCGGTCTGGCAAGACCTGCTGAACAACCATGACGTTGCGTTTCGGCCGCCGAACCATGTGATCGATCGGGAACAGCAGTGGCATGAGCAGCGCGTGCACAGCCAGAATCTCCAGCGCTTTCACTTGCTGATCGGTGGCGGTGACCAGGTCTACATGGACGGCGTGTGGGCAGAAGCCAGCCTCAAGGAGCTCAAGGCCTGGACCGAGTTCGATGAAGACGAACAGGCGGCTTATCAGCCCTCGGCGACCCTGCTGGCCCGCATCAAGGCCTATTACCTGGGGGTGTACCTGCAGCGCTGGGCCCGGGGCGACAAGGGCATGGCGGGGTGCGGTCAGGCGTTTGCCACCAGCCCCACGGTCATGATGTGGGACGACCACGACATCTTCGACGGCTGGGGCTCGTACGGCCCGAAGCTGCAGAAGTGCCCCTTGCTGCAGGCCATGTTCCGTATCGCCCGCGAAGCCTTCTGGGTGTTCCAGCTGCAGATGCCGGCTGAGTTGCTGCCGCCGCTGACCGACCGCAACCCGCCCCAGGCGAAAGACCCCTGGTGGTTGCCGCTGGATTGGGCCGCAGTGGCCAAAGCCGACGCCCTGAGCCTGGCCTTCCTGCCTGGCCAGGCCGGCTTTTCACATCGCCTGGTGCTGCCAGGCCTGACCCTGAACGTGATGGACCTGCGCACCGACCGTTCGCAGTTGCAGGTGCTGTCGGCCGACACCTGGGCGGCCTGGAAGCAGGTGTGGGACGTGGAAACACCCGCGACTGCCAGCGGTCACCAGCTGATCATTTCCAGTGTGCCGGTGGTGCATCCCAAGCTGTCCACGGCCGAGACGATCACCTCATGGCGCGGCGACGACGTGGTCGAAGGCCTGGGCGATGACCTGAACGACCATTGGGCCCATGACCGCCACGAAGACGAGCGCAAGCGCCTGGTGCGCGCCCTGATGCAGTTGGCCGAACGCGCCCTGTGCCGCGTCACCATCGTGTCGGGCGACGTGCATGTGGCGGCCTGGGGCAATGCCCTGCGCAAGACATCCACACGCAATGTGCACCGGATCAATCAGCTGACTTCGACCGCCATCGTGCACCCCAGCCTGTTCACCTGGAGCGAGAAGGCCTTCCTGATGCTGCTGCGCATGAAGGCGGCGTTCACGCAAGACCTGGACACCGAGCACCAGGCCAGGCTGCTGGATTTTCCGGGCACCTCCAGCACCATCCAGGCCACGCGCAACTGGCTGGCGCTGGAGTTTGATGCGGACCGCCCGAAAGACGACGCCATGGCGGCGGCTGCAGCGCCCGTGGCACCCAAGCCACCCGAGCGCCTGCAGGGCCGCTTGTGGGCCACCTGGCGTTGCGAGCGTGCCGAGGGTTTCAGCAACCACCTGATGGCGGTGCACCCGGCCCAGCCTTGATATCGACGGCTGTGTCGGGCGGCTGACGGTCAGCCCAAGTGGGCGTCCAGCGCCTCGCGGGTGAACAGCAGCAGCTGGTCGTCACCCGACGAGGTGGCCAGCCAGAACACCGGCAGGTCGGGGAAGGCCGCTTCGAAGTGTTCGCGTTCGTTGCCGATTTCCAGCACCACCACGCCTTCTTCGGTCAGGTAGCGGTCAGGGTCGGCCCGCAGCGCGCCGATGAAGGCGCGGCAGAAGTCCATGCCGTCGGCGCCCGAGCCCAGGGCCATGGCGGGTTCGGCCTGGTACTCGGCGGGCAAGGCCGCCATCGAGGTGGCGTTCACGTAAGGCGGGTTGCACAGGATCAGGTCGTAGGGGCCCTGCACGCTGGCCAGGCCGTCGCTGGGCAGCAAGGTGATGCGGTGTTGCAGCGCGTGCTTGTCCACGTTGATGCGGGCCACGGCCAGCGCATCGGTGCTGAGGTCGGCGCCATCGACGTGCACGTCGGGGTAGGCCATGGCCGCCAGCACGGCCAGGCTGCCGTTGCCGGTGCACAGGTCGAGCACACGGGTGCTCTGCGGGTGCAGCCAGGGGTCGATGCTGCCATCGGCCAGCACTTCGGCAATGAAGGAACGCGGCACGATGGCGCGTTCGTCCACATAGAAAGGCACGCCCTGCAGCCAGGCTTCCTGCGTGAGGTAAGCCGCGGGCTTGCGGGTGTGGATGCGCT
>JBEGRT010000022.1:0-2647 GCA_041180305.1 Pseudomonadota bacterium | reverse complement strand
TGCCCAGCACCAGGACCGTGCCTTTCAGCGGCGGCGGCGTGGGGCCGGCGGCCGCCGGCTTGTGGTTGTCAGCCATGGCGCGGGCTCAGCGCAGCGCCGTGCCGCTGTCCTGGCTCACGTCCACACGCGCCTCCATGGAAAGGCCCACCCGCAGCGGGTGCTCGGCCAGTTCCTGGGGGTCCAGCGTGATGCGCACGGGCACGCGCTGCACCACCTTGATCCAGTTGCCAGTGGCGTTCTGGGCTGGCAGCAAGGCAAAGGCCGCGCCCGTGCCGGCACCCAGTCCGGCCACTTCACCGTGGTAGACCACGTTCTGGCCGTACACATCGGCCGTGAGCTCGACCGGCTGCCCCAGGCGCAGGCGCTGGAGCTGGCTTTCCTTGAAGTTCGCATCGACCCAGACCTGGTCGAGCGTGACCACCGACATCACCGGAGCACCCGCCTGCAAGCGCTGGCCGACCTGCACATTGCGGCGGGCCACGGTGCCGCCCACGGGGGCCAGCAGCTCGGTGCGCTTGAGCGCCAGGTAGGCCTCACGCACCTTGGCGGCGGCCTTCTGCACATTGGGGTGCTGATCGACCGTGGTGCCTTCGACCAGGGCCTGGCTGGAGCCCTGCTGCTCGCGCGCGGCCTGCAGGGCACTCTGGGCCGCCTGCAAGGCACTTTGGGCCGATGCCAGCTGCGCCTTGGCGTGGTTGAACTCTTCCTGGCCCACCGCCCCCGAGGCCACCAGCGGCGCGCGGCGGTTGACGTCATCTTGCGCGCGGGCCACATCGGCCTGCAGGCGGCTCACATCGGCCGCACGGGCCGACACCTGGGCGGCAGCGCTGCCATTGCTGGCGAACAGGGTGCGCACCTCACGCACGGTCTGGGCCAGCTGGGCCTCGGCCTGCTCCAGCGCCACGCGGGCGTCGGTGTCGTCCAGGCGCACCAGGGGCTGACCGGCCTTGACCACATCGGTGTCATCGGCCGAAATGGCCAGCACCGTGCCGGCCACTTGCGGCGTGACCTGCACGACATTGGCCTGCACATAGGCGTTGTCGGTGTGTTCGTAGTGGCGCCCTGCCAGGGCCCACCAGGCCGCTGCACCGCCACCGGCCACCACCACGGCCAGGGCGATCACACGCAGGGCTTTGCGGCGGGGGGCATTGTTGTCTTGGCTCATGGGGTACTTTCCAGAGAGGTCATTGCGCGGCAGGCCAGTGCCCGCCGAGGGCGCGGGCCAGGCCCACGCGGGTGTCAAAGGCGCGGGCCTGGAGGTCAACCCCCAGCCGGCGTTGCTGCAGCACCTGGCCTTCGGCCTGCAGCACGGTCAGGTAAGGGCCCAGGCCGGCCTTGTAGCGCTGCACGGCCACCTGATAGGCCGCCTCGGCGGCCTGCTGGGCCTGTTGCTGCTCGGCCTGCTGGCGCGCCACCGAATCGGCACTGACCAGCTGTTCGCTGACCTCGCGCACGGCGTCGATCACGCCCTGCTCGTAAGCGGCGATGGCGGCGTCCTGATCGGCCAGGTGGCTTTGCAGGTTGGCGCGGCGGCGGTCGCCATCGAACAGCGGCAGATCGAGTGCAGGCATCACGCCCCACTGCTGCGCGTCTGACTTGAACACGCGGTCCAGGCCGATGGCACTCAGCCCCAGGTAGGCCTTGAGGTTGAGGTCGGGATAGAACAAGGTGCGCGCCGCATCCGACTGGGCCGTGGCCGCCTGGGCGCGCCACTTCAGGGCCATCACATCGGCCCGTTGCCCCAGCAGGTTCAGGGGCACGCGTTCCGGCAAAGCCGCCAGCTGCAGGCGGGGCCAGGCCGGCGCCAGCGTGGCCGTGGCGGCCGGAGGCTGTGCAGTGAGCGCGGCCAGTTGCAGGCGGCTCAGCCGGATCTGCTCGTCCAGCGCTTCCAGTTGCTGGCGGGTGTCGGGCAAAGCGCCTTCACCTTGCTTGAGCTCCACCTGCGTGTCCAGGCCGGCCTGCACCCGCTGGCGGATCAGGGCCAGCAATTCCTGGCGCTGGGCCAGGTTGCGGGCAGCCACCTCGCGCTGGGCCAGCAAGCGCCCGAGCTGCAGGTACTGCCGCGCAACCTGGGCCGACAGCTGGGTGCGGGCGGCGGCCTGATCGGCCAGGGCCGCTTGCCGCTGGCCAATGGCGGCTTCCAGCTCGGCCCGGTGACGGCCGAACAGGTCGAGGTTCACCTCGCCTTCCAGCTGCAAGGTGCCCAGACTGCGCACGCTGCCAGCCAGCGGGGCCGGATAAGGCCCCACGCCGGTGTAGCGCACACGGTCGGCTTCTGCGCGGGCCTGCACAGCGGGCAGGTGGGCGGCGCCGGCATACATCTCGCCCGACAAGGCCTTGTCGACCCGGGCCTGCACCACCTTCAGTGTGGGGCTGCTGGCCAGGGCCTGCTCGATCAGCTGGTCGAGGCTGGCATCGCCCAGGGCTGTCCACCAGGCGTCGCTGGCTGGCACATGAGCCTGTGCCTGGGCCACAGGCTCCTTGAGCGACAGCGGGGTCACGCCCAGCTTGGCCCCAATGGGCTGGGCCTCGGCGTTCAGGCGGCCTTGCAGGCCGGCTTCGCTGGCGCAGCCGGCCAGGGTGGCGGCCACCACCGATGCGGCCAGGGCCAGCGCCAGGGGGCCCGCACGGCGGGCGCGGTTCATCG
>JBEGRT010000021.1:0-6345 GCA_041180305.1 Pseudomonadota bacterium | reverse complement strand
CGGCCCGCACGGTCCAGCGTGCAGCCAGTGCTCTTGCTCAGGGCACGGCCCAGCGGCGAGCCCGCCACGCCAGCGCCCCACACCACCGTGCGGGTCGGCAGGAAGTGCGACACATTGCGGGTGCTGCCATCGGCCTGCTTTTCGGCCAGGTCGTAGTGAATGCCGAAGGCCGTGATGTTGGTCACCTTGGCGCCGGTCAGCACCTCGGCGCCCAGGCCTTCCAGCTGGTCTTTGGCTTTGGCCGACAAATCTTCCGGGAAGGTGCCCAGCACGCGCGGGGCGCCTTCGATCAGGATCACACGGGCCCGGCGCGAATCGATGCGGCGGAACTCCGAACGCAGGGTCTGCTGCGCAATCTCGGCCATGGTGCCGGCCATCTCCACACCGGTGGGGCCAGCGCCCACCACGGCGAAGGTCAGCCATTGCTCGCGGGCCACCGGATCGTTCTCGCGTTCGGCCTGCTCGAAAGCGGTCAGCACGCGGCGGCGGATGGTGAAGGCATCGCCCAGGGTCTTGAGGCCCGGGGCGTACTTGGCCCACTGGTCGTTGCCAAAGTAACTGTGCGTGGCGCCAGCAGCCACGATCAGGTGGTCGTAGTGCAGGTGTTCGCCACCGTCAAGCACCACGCAGTTGGAGGCCGTGTCGAAACTGGTGACCTCGCCCATCAGCACCGTCAGGTGGCCCGCAGCGATCTGGTTGCGCAGGATGTGGCGGATCGGGCTGGCAATGGCCGGCGCGGGCAGGCCGGCCGTGGCCACCTGGTACAGCAGCGGTTGGAACAGGTGGTGGTTGGTGCGGTCAACCACGACCACATCGACACCGGCGCCATCAAAACCTTTGGCGGCTTCCAGGCCGCCGAAGCCGGCCCCGACGATGACCACACGGGGGCGGGATGGGGCAGGGGGCGCGGGCGTGCGGATGTCGGTCATGAGGGTGTGTCAGTGTCTGGTTGTTTTTGACAAGCGTCTGCACGTCTCCACACGGCAGCGCTTGAGGCTTGTCAGTGTTTATACCAGTACCCGACCACGGCGTGTGGATTTGCACCAACCTGGTGCCTCCCCGGTTCACGGGGTTTCAGGCGACACGGGCTGTCGTGGCGCCTTCCTGCGCGTGGGGTGGCTCACCCAGGTCCAGCACCATGCGGCATTTGCCGGCCCGCTTGGCGCTGTACATGGCGCCATCGGCGCGTTGCATCAGGTCGCTTTCGCTTTCGTGGGCGTGGTGCACCACCAGCCCGATGCTGGGGGTCGCCTTGATGTGGTGCCCTTCCAGGGTGTAGGCCTCGCTCAGGCAGGTCAGGATGCGCTGCCCGATGCGTTCGACCTCATGCGGCATGCCGGCGCCTTCCAGGATCACCATGAACTCGTCGCCACCCATGCGGCAGACGATGTCGGTGGTGCGCACGCAGGCCTGCAAGCGCTTGGCGACCGGCTGCAGCAGCAGGTCGCCCACATGGTGGCCGTGGGTGTCGTTCACGGCCTTGAATCCGTCGAGGTCCACGGCCATCACGGCCAGTGTCTTGGGCTCGCGGCGGGCGCGCGCCATCGCGTGGAACAGGTGTTCTGAAAACGCCCGTCGGTTGGGCAACTCGGTCAGGCTGTCGTGGCGAGCCTGTTCGGCCATCTGGCGCAATTGCTTCTTCAGCGGCGCGATGTCCTGGAAGACGCGGCTGTGGTGGGTGATCCGTCCGGAGGTGTCTTTCAGTGTGCTCACGGCCAGCCACATGTCGTGCACCGCGCCATCTTGCGAGGTGATGCCCGACTCGCCGGCCCACCGGGTGCCGTCTTTCAGGTGCTGATCGATGCCGGGAAGGTGTGACGGCCGCAGCGGCGCCAGGCCGTGCAATTCCGCGCTTTGCCCCAGCAAGGCATCGGTGCTCATGCCACAGAGGCGGGCGAATGCCTGGTTGGCCATCACGATGCGGTCCAGCCCATCGGTGATGACCATGGGCGCCTGTGAATGCTGGAACACCGACTGGAGCAGGGAGGCGCCCGCCAGTTGGGCCGCGCCTTCACCCTGAAGCGCACGCAAGGCCTCCTGATAACGGTCGTGTGCCTGCTGCGTTTCGCCACGGTGGCGACCCGCACGGTGCGCCACCCATGCCACGCAGGCGGTGGCAGACAGCCAGGCCAAGTGGCCCAACCAAGGACTGGAAGACGACAACATCGAGGCGCTTGCAAGGACGGTGAGGGCAGCACCTGACAGTGCCACCAGACCGCGCAAGGCCCAGGTGGGCGTCCCCATGGTCGTCATCGAATGTGAAGACATGGACACCCCGACTGAAAAAGCTCAGTGGTGGGGTTATCGGTCAACTCACTTCGAGCTTGAGCCCTTTGCGTGCGCCGCGCTTTCCGTCATCCATTTGATAAGCTGCACCGTTGTGAACATGTCGTCTTCCGTTCCCCCGGTGTCCCGGGACACCCTCCCGGTCGGTTTCCAGCTCCACGAGTACGTTGTCGAAGGCGTGCTCGGGGTCGGGGGCTTCGGCGTGGTTTACCGCGCCCACGACCCGCAACTGCAGCGGCAGGTGGCCATCAAGGAATACCTGCCCGCCGCACTGGCTGCCCGGGGTGAAGGGGGGCAGGTGGTCTTGCGGGCCGAACAGCACCGTGCGGCCTTCGATCTGGGCCTGCAATCGTTTGTGAACGAGGCGCGCCTGCTGGCCCGTTTCGACCATCCGGCGCTGGTGCGGGTGTTCCGTTTCTGGGAGGCACAAGGCACGGCCTACATGGTCATGCCCTGCTACGAGGGTGCCACCTTGTATGCGGCCCGCAAGGCCATGGAGGGGCCGCCGCCCGAAGCCTGGCTCAGGGCCCTGATGGAGCCTTTGCTCGGGGCGCTGGACCTGCTGCACCGCGAGCAAGTCTTTCACCGCGATGTGGCGCCCGACAACATCCTCATCGTGCCCGATGCCGACGCGCCCCAGGGCATGCGGCCCGTGCTGCTGGATTTCGGGGCTGCTCGTCGCGTGATCACCGACCACACGCAAAGCCTGACGGCCATCCTCAAGCCCAGTTTTGCCCCGATCGAGCAATACGCCGAAACCAGCCATTTGCGGCAAGGCGCCTGGACGGACCTGTACGCCCTGGCGGCCGTCCTGCATTACTGCCTGACCGGGCGCACGCCCGTGCCGTCCACCGCCCGCGCGGTGCACGACGACCTGGCCCCACTGTCGGGCATGGCCGACGAGCTGGGTCGTGATTTTCAGCTGCAGTACGCCACGGCCCTGCTCGAAACCATCGACCGGGGGCTGGCCGTGCGCCCCGAGCAACGGCTGGCCTCGGTGGCGCAATGGCGCGCCAGCCTGCGCAACGAGCCCTTGCCACCCATCACGCAGGCCATCACGCGCACCACCATGGCGCCGGTGCGAGCCGAGGTGCCTGGGGTGTCTGGCGCCGAACCTCATCGCCCGCCCACATTCGCGCCCACCTTGTTGGTGAGTCGGCCTGATGCCGTGCCAGGTGCGGGTTCAGAGCCGCAGGCTGTGTCGGTGGCGGCAACCGAGGGCAAGGCCCAGCAAGGCGCTGGCCGCATGCGGTGGCAAAGAGCTGCCTGGGTGGCCGCGGGCGGTGTGTTGCTGGCGGGCCTGACCTGGCAGCTCTGGCCAGGCAAACACCAAGCCACGGACGAGATGCCTGCCCTGGCCTCGGCCTCGGCTCCTGCGGCTGCTGCCGCGCCATCGGGCCCAGCCCCCAAGGCAGGGCGTGTGGCCAGCGCCGTCCCGGCGGCGGCCTCGTCAAGCACTGAACGCTCGGCCGAACGCCATCAGGCGCCTCGTGCCCAGTCGCCCGGCGTCAGCCGACCGGGCTCTGACTTGCCCTCTGAAGCGAGCGCCAAGCAAGCCAGTGCGTCTGCCGGGCGTGACAATCGCCCTTCGGCCGATGGAGACTCCGCCCGCAACCCCGACGAGGTCTGTGGTGGTCGTGTCTTCATCGCCAAGGCGCTGTGCATGAAGCGGCAGTGCGAGCGGCCCAGGTTCCGTCAGCACGCGCAGTGCGTGAAGTTCAAGCAACAGGAAGCCGATCAGCGCAAGGCGCTGGAAGGGGTCTGAACGCTCAGGCGGCAGCCGGCTGGGCTGCGCGCAGCGATTGCAGGGTCAGTTGCAGCAGTCGGGCATCGCTGCTGGCGCGGTGGCGGGGCAGGCAGGCCTGCACGGCGACACGCTGCTTGGCTTCATGCCACAGCGCAGCCTCGGCATCCGACAGCAGTGCACGCAGGTTTTCCAGGCGGAAGCTGGGGCTGCGGTCGGCTGCGTCGTACAGCTTGTTCAGCCAGGTGTAGTCGTGCGCCCAGGCATCGGAATACACCACCATGCCGCGCAGCCAGTCGTTCAGCACGGCCACGATCTCCGAGGGGCTGCGGCCATGCTGCATCAGCTGTTCTCGGGAAATGTTGTGCACCGTGGCGGCGTTCGGGTCCCAGTGCTGCCAGCCCGGCTCGGGCCGGACGAGCGAACACCAGCTGCGTGCGTCTGGCATCACGATGCCGATCTCGATCGGGTAGCTGCCCAGGCCAAACCCCGATGCCTCGATGTCGAGGATCGGCGGCAGCGCGATCGGGGTGTTTTCTGGATTGGACATAGGACCCTGGTGTCTCATGTAGGAATCGTTATTCGGGCAGTTTCGCACCCTTGCCTCTGTCCGAATCTAGGGGTTTGAACGGCATTTCCCCCCCAAGTCCTGTTTGATGCGGGTGCATCCCGGTCCTCAAAGTGAGCAGGATCCGGGCCAGGCGCTACCATTGACGCGCCGATGGCTGATGGCCATCTCGTTCCGGATTTCACGATGCCTCAATCTTCTTCGCGCAGCCCCCTGTCTCTGGCTGTGATCCAGTTCAACCCCGTGGTGGGAGACCTGGCCGGCAACGCCCGCCAGCTGGTGTCCCTGGCCCGCCAGGCCCATGCCGATGGCGCCCGCCTCGTGGTCACGCCCGAACTCTCGCTGTGTGGCTACCCACCCGAAGACCTGCTGCTGCGCCCACGTTTCATCGACGATTGCCAGGACACCCTGGTCGAGATGGCTGAACAGCTGGCCGACCTGCCCGACCTGCAGGTGCTGGTGGGCCACCCCGCGCCTTCGCGCCTGGGTGATGCCCGCACCCGCTCCTGGGCTGTGCCGGGCCTGGTCAATGCGGCCAGCGTGCTGCAGGCCGGTGCGGTGGTGGGCACCTATGCCAAGCGCGACCTGCCCAACTACCAGGTGTTTGACGAGCGCCGCTACTTTGTCAGCGGCCGCGACGCCGGCTTTGGCCCGCTGGTGATCGATGCGCAAGGCATCCGCCTGGGCGTGCTGATCTGCGAAGACGCCTGGTTCGACGAGCCCGCCGACGCCGCCTGCGCCACGGGCGCCCAGGCCCTGCTGGTGCTCAATGCCTCGCCCTTCCACGCCGGCAAGGCGGCCGAGCGCGAGCAGCGCATGGCCGAGCGCGCCACCCGCAGCGGCTGTCCGCTGGTCTATGCCCACCTGGTCGGTGGCCAGGACGAGGTGGTGTTCGATGGCGCGTCCTTCGTGCTCGACGCCACGGGTCAGGTGCAGGCCCGCGCGCTCAGCTTCCAGTCGGATGTGCTGCATGTGCAGCTTCAGCCTGGCGAACCGGGGCATCCTGTGGCCGTGTTGCCCGCTCGCACCGAAGCCTTGCTCGATGCCGACGCCGAAATCTGGGCCGCGCTGGTCACGGGCGTGCGCGACTACCTTGGCAAGAACGGTTTTCCGGGCGCCATCATCGGCCTGTCGGGCGGCATCGACTCGGCCCTGGTGCTGGCCATCGCCGTCGATGCCCTGGGCGCCGACAAGGTGCGCACCGTGATGATGCCGTCACCCTACACGGCCGACATTTCCTGGATCGACGCCAAGGACATGGCCGACCGCCTGGGCGTGCGCCACGACGAAATCGCCATTGCGCCCGAGTTCGAGGCTTTCAAGGCCTCGCTGGCGCCGCTGTTCGTGGGCCGCGCCGAGGACACCACCGAAGAAAACATCCAGGCCCGCATTCGGGGCACCTTGCTCATGGCGCTGTCGAACAAGACCGGCGCCATCGTGCTGACCACCGGCAACAAGAGCGAGATGGCCACGGGCTACTGCACCTTGTATGGCGACATGGCCGGCGGCTTTGCCGTCATCAAGGACCTGGTCAAGACCACGGTGTACCGGCTGTCGAACTGGCGCAACGCCCAGGCCCGCGCCCAGGGCCAGGTCGAGCCCATTCCCGAGCGCATCATCACGCGCCCGCCCTCGGCCGAACTGCGCCCCGACCAGAAGGACCAGGACAGCCTGCCCGAGTACGACGTGCTCGACGCCATCCTGCAGCGCTACATGGAACACGACCAGTCCATCGAAGAGATCGTGG
>JBEGRT010000020.1:0-24548 GCA_041180305.1 Pseudomonadota bacterium | reverse complement strand
GGCGCTGTGCCGGGTGCCCCGCCGTGAGTGGCCGGCCAGTGCACCCAGCCCGTGTGCAGGCCTGTGGCGGGTGTGTGGACCACGGTGTCGGCCACCGGGGCCGTGGCGGCGGCAAAGCTCATGGCGCGGGGTTGGGGAAACGCTGGTGGATGACCTCGATGCCGGCCAGCACTTCAGCCGACAGCGTCAGTTGCGCCGACGCGATGTTGTCCTGCAGTTGCGCCAGGGTGGTGGCCCCGATGATGTTGCTGGTCACGAAGGGCCGTGTGTTCACGAAGGCCAGGGCGGCCTGTGCCGGGTTCAAGCCGTGGGCCTGGAACAGCTCGACATAAGCCTTGACGGCCTGCACGGTGTTGTCGCCCTTGTAGCGCGTGAAGCGGTCGAACAGGGTCAGGCGGGCGCCCTCGGGCAGCGCACCATCGAGGTACTTGCCGCTCAGCATGCCGAAGGCCAGGGGCGAGTAGGCCAGCAGGCCCACGTGCTCGCGCAGGCTCGCTTCCGACAGGCCGCTTTCAAAGCTGCGGTTGACCAGGCTGTAGGCGTTCTGGATGCTGGCCACACGCGGCAGGCCCTTGTACTGGGCCAGGCTGGTGAACTGGCACAGGCCCCAGGGTGTTTCGTTCGACACGCCGATGTGCCGGATCTTGCCTTCGCGCTGCAGGGTTTGCAGCGCCAGCAGGGTGTCTTCGATGGCCACGGTGTCTTCCTCGGCCACGTGCACGTAATCGCGCTGGCCGAAGATGTTCACACTGCGGTCGGGCCAGTGCAGCTGGTACAGGTCGACATGGTCGGTCTGCAGGCGGCGCAGGCTGTCGTGCAGGGCCTCGCGCAGGTTGGTCAGGTTGAAGTTCAGGCGCCCACCGCGAATGTGCGAGGGCCGACCGGCCTGGCGCGTGGGGCCCGCAGCCTTGGTGGCCAGCACGATGTCGCCGCGGCGGCCGCTCTTTTTCAGCCAGGTGCCGATGTACTGCTCGGTCAGGCCCGCGGTGTCGGCCTTGGGCGGCACCGGGTACATCTCGGCCGTGTCGATCAGGTTGATGCCGGCGGCCAGGGCAGCGTCCAGCTGCGCATGGGCCTCGGCTTCGGTGTTCTGCTCGCCCCAGGTCATGGTGCCCAGGGCGATCACGCTCACGTTCAGGCCGCTCTGGCCCAGGGGACGTTGTTGCATCGGGGGTGTCGTTTCATCGAACAGGCCCCCAGCCTATCACCGGGCCGATGCCCTCTGCACGCGCACCACCTTTTCGCCTTCCAGCGTGCGGGCGCGCAGCTGGCCGCAGCCCCCATCGACCTCCTGCCCGGCCGATTGCCGCAGCTTGGTCAGCACGCCGCGGCGGTGCAGCCAGCGGGCGATCTCGGCTGCGCGCTCCCAGCTGGGGCGCTGGTAGGGCAGGGCATCGACCGTGTTGTACGGGATCATGTTCATCAGCGCGTACTTGCCCTTGAGCAGCCGCACGATGCCTTCCAGCTCTTCTTCGCTGTCGTTCAGGCCTTCGATCAGCGTCCACTGGTACTGGATGGGGTAGCCGGTCTGGCGGGCGTAGGCTTCACCGCGCTCGACCAGCTCGTCGGGGCTGATGCGTGGGGCGCGCGGCAGCAGCTCGGCGCGGCGCTCGGCCAGCGTGCTGTGCAGTGACAGGGCCAGCGCGGGCTTGACGCGACCCAGCGGCAGTTGCTCGAAGGCGCGTTCGTCGCCCACGGTCGAGAACACCAGGTTCTTGTGCCCGATGTTGCCCTGGGTGCCCAGCAGGTCGATGGCTTCCAGCACGTTGTCCAGGTTGTGCGATGGCTCGCCCATGCCCATGAACACCACCTTCTTGACCGGGCGGCGCGTGCGCGCAAAGGCCACCTGCGCCACGATCTCGCCGCTGCTGACCTGCCGCAGCAAGCCGGCCTGGCCGGTCATGCAGAACACGCAGCCCACGGCACAGCCCACCTGGCTGGACACGCACAGGCCGTCGCGCGGCAGCAGCACGCTTTCCACGGTCTGGCCGTCACGCAGAGCCAGCAGCAGGCGCTCCGAGCCGTCTTCAGACGGGTGCACCGAGCGCAGGCTGATCAGGCCCGCCAGCTCAGCGCTGATGCGGGGCAGGGCCTCGTACAGCGGCTTGGGCAGGAAATCGACCGGTTTGCGTTTGGTGGCGTCTTGCGGCTTGGCCTGCACCCAGTGGCGCAGCACGCGGTCTTCGTGAGCAGGGTTGGCGCCCAACTGGCGAAGCTGGTCGCGGAGTTCGGCAATGCGCATGGTGAAACGGGTGGGCGGGGGCGTGGGCAGAAAGCGCGCAGTGTACCGGCGCACCGGCCCACCCGCACAGGGGCGCGCGGGCCTTCTGCAGCCTGCTCAGGGTGCCGACTGGTGCTGCGCCAGGTGCTTGTGGATGCGCCGGGTGAACATCCACACCCCCAGCAGCACCAGGGGTGTCACGGCGCCTGCAGCCAGTTCGGGGTGCACGGGCACGCCCACGGCCTTGAGGGCCTTGGCCCCGTACAGCACCAGGCTGATCATGTAGTACGAAATGCCCGCGATCGACAGGCCTTCCACCGTGCTTTGCAGGGTGAGCTGAAGATCCTGCCCTTGCGTGAGCTTGGCCAGCAGTTGCTGGTTTTGCGCCTCGGTGGTGATGTCGACCCGGGTGCGCAGCAGGGCGCTGGCCCGTTCGATGCGCTGCGACAGCGAACTCAGGCGCTGCGAGGTGGCTGCCACCGTGGCAATGGCCGGTGACAGGCGGCGCTGCATGAATTCGCCCAGCGTCTGGGTGCCGGGCACCGCCTTTTCGCGCAGCTCGACGATGCGCTGGCGCACGATGGCGTCATACGCCTGCGTGGCCGAGAAGCGGTACATGTGCTGCGCGGTGGCTTTTTCCACGCGTGCGGCCACGTGCACCAGGCGATCCAGCAGATCGCCTTCCGAGACCAGCTTGGCCTCCAGCTGCGCGGTCACTTCGGCCAGGTCGCGTTCTGATTCGGCCAGCAGCGCGCCCAGCTGCTTGGCCACAGGCAGGCCCCGCAGGGCCATCAGGCGGTAGGTTTCCAGCTCCAGCAAGCGCTGCGAGATCCGGCCCGCACGGGTCTCGCTGGTGTGCTGTGGCGCCAGCACCAGCATGCGCTCGAAGCCGTCGGGTTTGAGCCGGAAGTTGGTCACGGCCAGCGAGTGACCATGCCCCAGCAGCGAGGCCACCACGTTGCGGCCGCCCATCCAGCGCTGCGCCTGGGCCAGGGCCTCGGTGGTGTCCTGCAGGTCGTGGTGCACCATGGTCAGCAGCACCCCGGCCACTGTGCGACCCGGGATGCGGGCCAGCCAATCGGGGGCCACCTTCAGCCCGGCCAGCAGGTCAGGCTCGGCGGCACCCAGGCCACAGCCTTGCGGCAGGGGCTGCACCAGCACATAGCGCGTGAATTCGCTGTGGCGTTCCCACTTCAGCGTGCAGCCATCGAGCTTCAGACGCACGAAGTTGTCGTTCAGGTCGTTCGTGTGCAGGTTGCCCTGGCCGGGCAGTTCGCGCAGGTGAGCGCATTCGTCGGCGCGGCTCACGCCATCGTTCATCACGGCAATGAACACCACCAGCGCCGGCAGGCGAATGCGGGCCGACGGGCGCGCGTGCACTTCGTTGTGCAGCACCTCGCGGAGATCGTCATCGGGGGGCAGGGCGAAACGGAGAGTATTCGGGTCAGACACTGCGCAGGCAAGACAAAGGCGAAAGCCGCATCATGCCGCAAGGCTGCAGGCTGGCGCTGTCACGATTTGGTGCAAGGGCACCGGCTCAACGCACGCGGCCGATCAGCGTTTCCATCTCATCCAGGATCTGATCGACCGCTTCCGGGTTGGCCACGCCCGCGTCCTGCCGCATGCGGTCGAGCAGGTGGCAGCGGGTCATGCGCAACTGTGTGCTTTCCAGGGCGCGGCGAACGGCGGCCAGCTGGGTCACAACAGCCATGCAATCGGCCCCTTCTTCGATCATGCGTTGCAGGCCCCGCAATTGCCCTTCGGCTCGGCGCAGGCGGTTCAGAATCTGCTGTCGCTCCTGCTGGCGGGGGGCTGCGGCATCGGGGCGTTCAGAAACGGGCAAATCAAAGGGAGTGGACATGGCGTCAAGCTTCAAGCGCGTGCAGCAGGCTGACACAGGAAAGTCAGACCGGATCTGAGCTGCCTCAAACAATGTGCGTGCCCACGATGTCCTCTTTTCGCCATCAGCGTTTTGCCTGAGGTCAAACCATAAGAGGGCATTTAACATCCGGGCAACGTTTGACTAACCCCATGTCCACCTCTGTTCGCCCCTCCCTGGCACCCCGCGGTTTGAGCGGGGTGTTGGCCGTGCCCACGGTGCCGCTGGGCCATGCCCGACTGCTGATGCACGTGTGCCAGCAGCGGGGGGTCGAGCCTGAGCGCCTGTTGGCATTGGCAGGGGTTTCCCCTCATTTGGTCGATCGAGAGCAAGGGGAGGTGTACGCCACCGAGTACGCAGCCCTCACGCATGCGGCCTTGCAGCTCACGCGTGACCCCTGCCTGGGGCTGGAAATGGGCCTGAACATGCCCACGACCATGCACGGTGCGCTGGGCCAGGCCCTGCTCACGGCAGGCAGCCTCGCCGATGCGCTGGAGCTGGCTGTCACGTACTGGGGCTTGATGGGGCGCTTCATGGACCTGCAGATGCGCCAGACCGACGCCGAAGCGGTGATCACGGTGCGCGAGCGCGTGCCCCTGGGGCCGCTGCAACGGTTCGCCTTCGAAAGCATGATGGCCGGGTGGATCCATTCGGCCCGCCAGTTGCTGGGTGGTCAGCAGCGCCGTTCGGGCACGGTGCTGTGCTTCACGGCGCCCTATCTGCCAGCGTTCGAGCGCTATGCGCCACGTCTTCCGGCTGTTCGCTTTGGCTGCGCGGCCAACCAGATCGTGATCCAGCTGCGTGATCTCGACCACACGCTGCCTCTGGGTCATCCAGAAGCCGCCCGTCAGGCACGTGCTGCCTGCGATGCCGAACAGGACCGCCTGGCCGATCGCCGCGCCGATTTCATCCAGCAGGTGGGCGATGCCCTGGCCTTGTCGTCGGAAGGTTATCCGACCATGGCCGAGGTGGCCCGCCGCCTGTCGATCACGCCGCGCACGCTGGCGCGCCATCTGGAACGCCATGGCCTGACTTTCCGGCAGGTGCTGGATCAGCACCGTTTCCAGGAAGCGTGCAACTTGCTCAAGACCACCTTGCTGCCCGTTGACGAAGTGGCGGCGCGTCTGGGCTACAACGACCCGGCCAACTTCACCCGTGCTTTCCGTCGCTGGTCAGGCTGCGCGCCCTCGATTTACCGGCAGCAGCAGCGCGAGATGCTGCGCTGAGCCCTTGGTTCCTGCAGTTTCCTCTCCTTGATCCCTGTTCCGAGCGCCGCAAGGCGCTCTTTTTTTGTCTGCAGTGGCCACGGAGCCCACCGTTCACGCACCCATGAAAAAGGCCGGTGCTGCGCACCGGCCTGAAGCGTGGGGTTTGATCGTGGCCTTGGGGATCAGACGCCGCTGTCCAGCGAGCCGTCAGCCTTGCGGCTGATGCCCAGGCGCGTGCCGTTGCCCGGAGGCGCGCAGGTGAAGGTCAGTGGCGCGTTGGCGGCACTGGCTTGCGAGAGCAGACCATTGAGCGTCACGGGGCTGTCGGTGCTGCGGTCAGACACGAAGCTGTCGCTGGCGCGGGCATGCACCCAACCACGGCGCACGCCATTGAGCACGCCCTTGACCACCAGTTCGCATTCTGGGCGAGGTGCGGTGACCTTGGCGCGCGACACCAGCAGTTTCAGGCGTTCGCTCACATCGGCTTGCGAAGCGGTCGAAGGCGTCACCGTGACTTGCTGGCCCACCACCGGGTCGAGGTCGCTGGGGAAGGCCAGCACGAACTCTTGCAGCTTGGCGCGGCTGTCGGCGCTGACCTGCACAAACACCAGGGCCGTCAGGAACTCGTTGATCGAGCCCAGCCCGCCATCGGCTGAATAGCCCCAGCCGCGGATCTGCTCGCCCAGGTAGGGGGCGGGCGGCGAGTTCTGCGTGCTGTTGCGCGCGAAGCTGCCCACCTTCTGGTACATGTTGCGCAGTTGCGGGATCTTGAAGTTTTCCGAGATGGTCGGGCCTTCAAACGACATGGTGCCGTCGGTGCCGTACTTGTTGGTGGCCGGGTCCAGCGTGTGGCAACCGTTGCAGGTGGTCAGCGTGTCGGCATTCGTGTTCATGTAGAAGTTGAAGCCGGCCTGCTGCGTTGCCGTGTAGGTGTTGTCCAGGTTCTTCACCGGGTTGGGCGGCATCATGATCTTCATGGTGAACTTCGCGAAGGCCGTCATTTCCGCATCGGTCGGCTCTGCATCGCGGCCCAGCAGGCCAGGGAAGGCCACCTTGAAGTCCTTGAACGAGCGCTCTTCCAGGGTGTCGCCGCTCGATTCGCCCGTGCGGTCGCCACGCCAGTGCAGCGGGCCGTTGCCAGCCATGCCGCGGAAGGTCTGCGTGTTCATCGGGCCCTTCATCGGGTGGAAGCGGGGCATGGTGCGCAGGATCGCCGGCACGTTCTTGTTGTAGGGGTTCGGGTTGGTCTTCTCGGTGTCATCCGGGTTGCCCAGGTCCCACGACAGGTGGTCGAAATCACCGAAGATGTGGCAGCCCGCGCACGACGAATCTCCACGGCTGGACGAGAAGCTGGCGTCGTACATGAACTTGCGCCCGTTCACCACATCGGTGGGTTCCGGGTTGAACATCTTCACGTGGGCGGTTTCTTTCAGTGACGCGGTGTCGACCACCGACAGGCCGTTGTCGTTGCGGGTGGTCACGTAGGCGCGGCCACGGTTCGCATCGAGCACCACGCCGGTCGGCAGGCCACCGGACAGCACCACCTGGTCGGCCGTGTTCGGCGTGAAGGTGTTGGCTTCCAGTGCCGCAGTGCTGTAGCGCACCAGCTTGTTCGTGCCCATCGAGGCCATGTACAGCGACTTGCCATCGGGGCTCACAGCCATTTCCAGCGGGATGGCCACAGCCGCAGCCTTTTCAGCGGCGGTGCCCAGGCCCTTGCCATAGCTGGTGATGTGCTTGTTCAGGTGGCGCGGCTGCGCATCGGTGCCATCGACCACGGTGATGCGCGATTCCACGAAGTGACCATTCACCGTGGTGCCTCGGGTGCCCGGGCCTTCGAAGCGGAAGGCATTGCGGGCCTCCTGGTTCGACACATACACCTTGCCATTGACCGGGTTCACGGTCATGTTGAACAGGGTGGTGCCGACGTAGCGGGCGGTTTTTTCCTTGACCACTGCGGGCACCGAGCCCGAGGTGTCGATGGTGAACACGTCGTAGTCGGGCAGGTCCAGCTTGATGTTGGCGTTCCAGATCTTGGGCGCGATGCCGCGGTCTGGATCGCCGCTGTCTTCCCAGTTGCCGGTGGCCGGGTTCTTCTGGACGATCAGGCCGGTGGATGGGTGCGTGGTGCCATCGGCCGCGGTGGTCGGGCCCGTCTTGGCCAGCACGCCGGTCGGGCCGCCCTGGGCGATGGTGGTGCGGTTGCCCGAGTTGAACACGGCCGCGTACACCTTGCTGCCATCTGCGCTGCGTGCGAGGGCGCGCATGGTGTCACCGAACATGTTCAGCACGGTGGTGGGCTTGCCGCCCACGGTGCTGCCCGGGTTGGCGGCATCGAACACCCAGACGTCGGCGCGGCCAATGCCGGGTGTGGCGAATTGCGGGTCGAACTTGGCATTCTGGCCACGGTGGGCCGCTGTGATGAAGGCCCACTTGTTGCCGGGGCCGGCGAACACGATGTCACGCGGTTCGTCGCCGGTGTACAGGGTGTTGACCACCTTGCCCGGGCCGTTGCTCACATCGATCACGCTGATGCTGTCTGAGAGGTGATTGACCACCCACAGCTGGCCATTGGGGGCAAAGGCCATGGCCACGGGCTCCAGGCCGACAGGGATGGAGTCCTTCAGCACCGGGCTGCTGCCGGTCACGTCATACACCTCGACGCGGGCGTCCGGGGTGTTGGCCACATACAGACGCGTGCCGTCGGCCGACAAAGCCATCGGGCGCACGTGGCCGGTTTCAAAGGTCACGAAGTTGCCGATGGCCGGGGCCTTGCCACCCACGGTGCCACCGCCGCCGCCACCGCCCGCAGCCGCCGTGCCGGTCACAGCCACATTGTTGACGGTGTAGGTTTCCTTGGTGCTGATGCCGACGATGCGAAAGCGCAGCACGATGCTGGCGTTTGCCGCGGCTGCCGGCAGGTTGAAGCTGGCGCGGCTGCTGCTGGTGTTGGTGGCCGCTTCCAGGCGGGTGAAGCTGGTGCCGCCGTTGGTCGAGTATTCGAACACGCCCGAATCGCCCACACTGCTGTACAGGCCAGCAGTGACTCGGTCGAATGAAACGGCGATGTTGCTGTAGCCAGCTGTGCTGATGACGGGCGAGCGCACGGCGCCGTCTGCCGACAGGGCAGCAGCGGTCATCACCACGCCGGTGCTGCCGGTCTTGACCGTGCCTGTGGCGGTGAAGCCGCCCAGACCGGTGTTGAAGCTTTGCTGAAAGATGGCGCTCTGGGCGCTGGCACTGGTCGCAGTCATCCAGCAGGCCAGTGCCACCAGCGGCATCGCCGCTCGCAGTGTCGGGGTCATTGGGTGGTCTCCTCGGTTCGTGAATGGAACGGGGGCGCGGTCCTTCCACGCCCTCTTATTCAGGCTGAACGGAGTATGAAAAAGTGTTGCTGCCTGCGGTGAGGTGCAGTTCGGACACGGGCATGTCATTTGCCGACAAGGCAGGGTTATCTGCATGCCATGAATGACAGATTTGCCAAGGGTTCCCACCAGGGCGCTCGGGAAGTGGCTTGTTATTTGTTTCTTGCATTTGCAGCCACTTCTTTGTTCGTTCACGGCAAAAGTGGCGTTTCCTACGATCCCCACATCGCCTCACTTCTTCCCGCATTGCCATGACCTTCCGCCCTGAACGACGCGCCCTGTGGCTGCCCTTGCTGACCGCCTTGTTGCCTTTGGCGCCTGTGGCCGCCCACGCCAAAGACATCACCTTGCTGAACGTGTCCTACGACCCGACCCGCGAGCTCTACCAGGACTACAACAAGGCGTTTGCGCAGTACTGGAAGGGCAAAACGGGCGACGACGTGACGGTCAAGACCTCGCATGGCGGTTCGGGCAAACAAGCTCGCTCGGTCATTGACGGGCTCGACGCCGATGTGGTCACCCTGGCGCTGGCCTACGACATCGACGAAATCGGCAACCGGGCCAAGCTGCTTCCTGCCGACTGGCAAAAGCGCCTGCCCCACAACGCATCGCCCTACACCTCGACCATCGTGTTCCTGGTGCGCAAGGGCAACCCCAAGGGCATCAAGGATTGGGGCGACCTGATCAAGCCCGGTGTGCAGGTGATCACCCCCAACCCCAAGACCTCGGGCGGTGCCCGCTGGAACTACCTGGCGGCCTGGGGCTATGAATTCCAGCGCACCCGTTCAGAAGCCAAGGCCCGTGAATTCGTGGGCCAGCTGCTGGCCAATGTGCCGGTGCTGGATTCGGGCGCCCGCGGTGCCACCACCACCTTCGTCGAGCGTGGCATCGGTGACGTGCTGCTGGCCTGGGAAAACGAAGCCCTGCTGGCCATCAAGGAACTGGGGCCCAGCAAGTTCGATGTGGTCGCGCCTTCGGTGAGCATCCTGGCCGAGCCTCCGGTATCGGTCGTCGACAAGGTGGTGGACAAGCGCGGCACGCGCGAGGTGGCGCAAGCTTATCTGCAGTACCTCTATTCACCTGTGGGCCAGGACATCGCCGGGCAGAACTACTACCGGCCGATCGATCCGAAGGTGGCAGCCAAGTACGCGGGGCAATTCCCTCAGATCAAGCTGTTCCGCATCGACGAGGTGTTTGGTGGCTGGACGCAAGCCCAGAAGACGCACTTTGCCGATGGTGGCGTGTTCGACCAGATCTATACCCGACGTTGAACGGTGACTTCCCGACCTGAGCCCTGCGTGCTTCGCCATTTGCCATGATCTTTTCTCGAACACTGCTGCGGCGGCACACCGTGCTGCCTGGCTTCGACCTGGCCCTGGGCCTGACCCTGCTGTACCTGTCGCTGATCGTGCTCATTCCCCTGGGCGCGACCTTCCTCAAAACCGCCACCATGACCTGGCCGGCCTTTGTCGACACGGTCACCTCGCCGCGGGTGGTGGCTTCTTACAAGCTCACCTTCGGCTCTTCTGTGCTGGCGGCCACGGTGAACGCCGTGTTCGGCTTGCTGGTGGCCTGGGTGCTGGTGCGTTATGACTTCTTCGGCCGCCGCGTGGTCGATGCCCTGGTCGACCTGCCGTTTGCGCTGCCCACTGCGGTGGCAGGCATCACCCTCACGGGCCTCTATGCAGGCAATGGCTGGTACGGCAAGTTCCTCGAGCCCCTGGGCCTGAAGGTGGCGTTCGCGCCCCCCGGCGTGTTCGTGGCCATGACCTTCATCGGGCTGCCGTTTGTGGTGCGCACTGTGCAGCCCGTGCTGGAAGACTTGGCCAGCGAACTGGAAGAAGCCGCCGCCACGCTGGGCGCCAGCCGCTGGCAGACCTTCTGGAAGGTGATCCTGCCTGTGGTCACGCCAGCCCTGCTGACGGGCTTTGCGCTGGCTTTTGCCCGTGCGCTGGGTGAGTACGGCTCCATCATCTTCATCGCGGGCAACATGCCCATGATCTCCGAGATCACGCCCCTGCTGATCATCACCAAGCTGGAGCAGTACGACTACGCCGGTGCCACGGCGATTGCGGTGGTGATGCTGGTGATGTCCTTCACCCTGCTGCTGGCCATCAACGGCTTGCAGGCCTGGACGCGCAAGCGCCAGGGCAAGTGAAACCTTTTGACGGTGTGACCCCATGAGTGCCCCCAGCATTGCCCCTCCCAACCACAGCCGCGCCACACAAGAGCCGGCGTGGGTGCGCTACACCCTGATCGGTGTGGCCTTGACCTTCCTGTCGCTGTTCCTGTTCGTGCCCCTGCTGACCGTGTTCCTCGAAGCCTTCAAGAAGGGTTGGGACGTGTACGTGGCGGCCGTGACCGAGCCCGATGCCTTGTCTGCGGTCAAGCTCACGCTCACGGCGGCGGTCATTGCCGTGCCGCTGAACCTGGTGTTCGGCGTGGCCGCGGCCTGGGCCATCGCCAAGTTCGATTTCCGCGGCAAGAGCGTGCTGCTCACGCTGATCGACCTGCCGTTTTCCGTCTCGCCCGTCATTGCGGGCCTGATCTATGTGCTGGTGTTCGGCTTGCAGGGCTGGTTCGGCGAATGGCTGCGTGACCATGACCTGAAGGTGATCTTTGCGGTGCCCGGGATCGTCCTGGCCACCATCTTCGTGACCTTTCCTTTCGTGGCCCGTGAGCTGATCCCGCTGATGCAGGCACAAGGCACCGAGCAGGAGGAGGCCGCCCGTGTCCTGGGGGCTTCCGGCTGGCAGGTGTTCTTCAAGGTCACGCTGCCCAACATCAAATGGGCCTTGCTGTATGGCGTGATCCTGTGCAATGCCCGCGCCATGGGTGAATTTGGCGCGGTGTCGGTGGTGTCCGGTCACATCCGGGGGCAGACCAACACACTGCCGCTGCACATCGAGATCCTGTACAACGAGTACCAGTTTGCTGCGTCTTTCGCCGTGGCCTCTTTGCTGGCCAGCCTGGCCCTGGTCACCCTGGTCCTGAAGTACATCGTCGAGCGCCGCGTGCAGCAACAGCTGGCGCAAGCCTCGGCCCCCGCATCGGCGTGAAGCCTGTCTGAAGTCAGTTTGAGAACGAAACCATGAGCATCGAAGTCAGAAACCTCGTCAAACGATTCGGCCAGACCACCGTCTGCGACAACCTCAACCTCGACATCCCGTCGGGTGAGCTGGTGGCGTTGCTGGGCCCGTCTGGGTCGGGCAAGACCAGCCTGCTGCGCATCATTGCCGGGCTGGAGCAGCCCGACAGCGGCACCGTGCTGTTCAACGGTGAAGACACCACCCACGTGGCCGTGCGCGAGCGCAATGTCGGCTTCGTGTTCCAGCATTACGCCCTGTTCGGGCACATGACCATCTTCGAGAACGTGGCCTTCGGTTTGCGAGTGCGGCCCAAGGACACTCGCCCCTCAGAAGGCGAGATCCGCGCCAAGGTCACCGAGCTGCTCAAGCTGGTGCAGCTGGACTGGATCGCCGACCGCTACCCGCACCAGCTCTCGGGCGGTCAGCGTCAGCGCATTGCGCTGGCCCGTGCCCTGGCGGTCGAGCCCAAGGTGTTGCTGCTCGACGAGCCCTTTGGCGCGCTCGACGCCAAGGTGCGCAAGGAACTGCGCCGCTGGCTGCGCCGCCTGCACGACGAAATGCACATCACCAGCGTGTTCGTGACCCATGACCAGGAAGAGGCCATGGAAGTGGCCGACCGCATCGTGGTCATGAACCAGGGTCGCATCGAGCAGGAGGGCACACCGGACGAGGTCTACGACCACCCGGCCACGCCGTTTGTGCTGCAGTTCCTGGGGGATGTGAACCTGTTCCATGGGCGTGACCATGCGCCAGGTTCCGTGGGCAATGCGGGACAGGGCGACGTGAGCTATGTGCGCCCGCATGAGATCCAGGTGCTGGCCCATGCCGAGCCCGGCAGCTTGCCGGTCAGCCTGGTGCAGGCGCTCACGGTGGGACCCAACACCCGCCTGGAGTTCAAGCGCGCCGACGGGCAAGGCGAAGTCGATGTCGAACTGCCGCGTGCGGAATATGCGGCCCTGCGCGACAGCGGTGTGTTGAGCCAGGGCGCCCAGGTGCATCTGAAGCCCCGCCGCATCCGCAGTTTTTCGGCCGGCAACAACCCGGCGTGATGGTGGGCGGCGCGGGCCGCACACCTTTCAAGGCGGGGGTGGTGTTTTCAGCACCCATCGACCGGGGGGAGCGCGGGGAAAGCCCGGAGTCCCCCGGTTTCAGTCCTGGCAAAACCCGCTGCTAGACTGAAATTCATGAGTTCTTCACGTTCCGATCGGTTGTTGGATCCGAATGCCCTGCGCGTGCCTGATCTGGGCATCAAGCGTGCGCCCGAGCAGAAGCGGTCGCAGGAAACCTATGAACGGATCCTGCGCGTGACCGCTCAGGTGCTGGCCGACGAAGGCGTCGAGCGGCTCTCGACCAACTTGGTCTGCCAGAAGGCCGGGCTCGCACCCACGGCCCTGTACCGCTACTTCCCCAACAAGTACGCACTGCTGCACGAGCTGGGCATCCGGCTCATGAATGCGCAGAACGTGCTGGTGGAAGAATGCTTGCCACCCGAGGCATTCACCCAGCCTGCGGTGCATTTGCAGCCGGCCATGGTCAAGCTGTTCATGGCCACCTTCGACGTGACCCGTCAGATGCCCGGTGGGGTGTGGATCATGCGGGCCCTGCGAGCGGTGCCCGCCTTGCAGTCGGTGCGCATCGAGTCTCACGAGACCGTCACACGCGAAGTGCATCAGGCCTTGATGCAGCTGTACCCGGAGGCCCCATCGGCGGCGGTGCGCACCATGGTCCGCATGTCGACCGAGCTGGTGTACGCCATGATCGAAATGCTGTTCGACGACAGCAGCTTGCAGCCACAGGAAGTGGCCGACAGCACCGCCTGGATCGTGTACGACATGTACGACCGCTTGGGGCTCATCCCGTCAGAGCCTCGCTGACCTGCTCATCCCTTCAGTTCAGCCCCTCGGTCAGGGCGTCAGATCTCGAAATGCTCACCGCCCTCGGCGTTGGCCGCCATTTCAACGACCTTGCGGGTCAGTGGCGGGGCGAATGTTTCGATGAAGGCATACACATAGCTGCGCAGGAAGGCGCCGCGCCTGAAGGCCAGTCGGGTCATGTTGACCTCGAACAGGTGGCCAGCGTCGAGTGCGCGCAGGTGGCGGTCGCGGTCCTCGTCGTACGCGATCGACGCCACGATGCCTACGCCCATGCCCAGCTCCACATAGGTCTTGATCACGTCGGCGTCCATCGCGCTGAGCACGATGGAGGGCGCCAGGCCTTCGCGTGCAAAGGCCTCGTCGATGTGCGAGCGGCCGGTGTAGCCGGTTTCGTAGGTGATCAGCGGGAAGCGGGCCAGGCGCTGCAGCGTCAGCGGTTCACCGTCCAGCAAGGGGTGATCAGGCGGCACCACCACCGAGTGGGTCCAGCGGTAGCAGGGCAGGGTGACCAGCTGGTCATACTGGGCCAGGGCTTCGGTGGCAATGCCCACATCGGCTTCGCCCTTGAGCAGCATGTCGGCCACCTGCCGCGGCGAGCCCTGGTGCAGGCTCAGGGTGACCTGCGGGTACAGCTGCCGGAAGTCACGCACCACCGAAGGCAATGCATACCGCGCCTGCGAGTGCGTGGCCGCAATCGACAGGGGGCCCGCACCGTGTTCCGAGAAGTCTTTGGAGGCATTGCGCAGGTTGTCGGCGTCGGCCAGCAAGCGTTCAATGATGGGCAGCACCTGCACGCCCGGTTCGGTCATGCCGGTCAGCCGCTTGCCGACCCGCACGAACAATTCGATGCCCAGCTCGTCTTCCAGCTCCCTGATCTGGCGGCTCACCCCGGGTTGGGAGGTGTGCAGGGCATTGGCCACCTCGGTCAGGTTGAAGCCGCGGCGCACGGCCTCTCGCACGGAGCGCAATTGCTGAAAGTTCATGGCGGGTCTCTTTATGATCTCGCCTCATTTTGATCATGGCTTGTTATTTGGTAAACAAATTAAATGCCATGAGCTTCTGAGGAAATCGCACAAGAGCCTGTGCCCGCCGGTCGATCTTGGGCGAGCGCATCAGCCAGAATCACGTCCATGTCTTCGAAACACGCCCCCTGCACCCTGGAGGACGGTGTCTGCACCGACCCCAGCCACGACCATTCCATGCCCGATGTGCTGATCCACAGCCCCGCTGGCGTGGTCCTGCAGGCGGCGCCTGTGCGCCGTGCGGCCAAGCGCCTGAGGGCCCTGGGCTTTCCGCAGGTGGTGATTGACGAGACCGCCCTGGCCAAGCACCAGCGCTTCGCGGGCGACGATGACACCCGCCTGGCTGCGCTGCACCGTGTGGCGCAGCAGGCGCCCGGCGTGGCACTGGCCACCCGTGGCGGTTATGGCCTGAGCCGCTTGCTCGACCGCATCGACTGGTCGCTCATGGCCCGCAGTGTGGAGCAGGGCACCGCCTGGGTGGGCTACAGCGACGTGACCGCTCTGCACCTGGGCGCCCTGGCCCACAAGGCCGCCGGGCCCGACAAGGTGGGGGAGGGCGTGCGCGCCGGCTTCTGGGCCGGGCCCATGGCCTGCGACGATTTCGGCCGAGACGACAGCCCCGAAGGCGGTGACGATGTCACCCAGGAGATCTTCGTGGAAGCCATGACCGGCCTGCTGGAAGCCGTGGGCTTTCGCACCGAGGCCGCCTTCGACGGCCTGGAGGTGCAGGGCCGCCTGTGGGGCGGCAACCTGGCCGTGGTGCAGGCCCTGCTGGGCACACCGCATTTCCCCAAGGTCAAGGGTGGCATCCTCTACCTGGAAGATGTGAACGAGCACCCTTACCGCATCGAACGCACCCTGCTGCAACTGCACCAGGCCGGTGTGCTGGGCCAGCAAAAAGCCATCGTGCTGGGTGCCTTCACGGCCTACAAGAAGTCACCGCTCGACCGGGGTTACACCCTGAAATCGGCCATCGAGCACCTGCGCTCGGTGTGCCCCGTGCCCATCCTGACAGGCCTGCCTTTCGGGCATGTGCCGACCAAGGTGTGCCTGCCCGTGGGCCGTCGCGCGCAGCTGGTGGTGCAAGGACGCGACGCCTTGATCCTCTGGTGAACAAGGGCTTGCCGAAGTCGGCCTGCTTCGCCCCCACAATCAGGGCATGCACGCCACGCTTCCTCGCCTCATCCTGCTGGCCCTGGTGTCAGTGGCCAGCCTGCTGCTGAGCGCCTGCAACAACAGCCCTTATCCGGACGGTGCCGCGGCCGACAACACGCTGTACACGGCCTTCAACAGCCGTTCGCCGCGTTACCTCGACCCGACCTCGTCGTACAGCAGCAATGAAACGCCGTACACCTACCAGGTTTACGAGCCCCTGTACGGTTACCACTACCTCAAGCGCCCCTACACGCTGGTGCCCAAGACGGCCCAGGCCGTGGTGCAGCCCCAGTATGTGGACAAGGCGGGCCGCCCGCTGCCGCCTGATGCGCCGGCCGACCAGATCGCCGAAAGCGTCTACACCGTGCAGCTCAAGCCGGGCATCCGCTATGCCCCGCACCCGGCTTTTGCCCGCGACGCGAAGGGCCAGTACCTGTACCACGCCATGAAGCCTGGCGAGCTGGGGGAGCGTCGCTCGCCCTGGCAGTTCGAGCACACAGGCACCCGCGAGTTGGTGGCCGAGGACTACGTGTACGCCATCAAGCGCCAGGCCACCACCCGCACGGCCGCGCCGGTGTTCGGCCTGTTCGCCGAATACGTGGTGGGCCTGGCCGATTACGGCAAGCTGGTCCGCGCGGAAGACAAGAAGCTGCGTGCGGGCCTGTCGCCCACCGCCCGCGACAAGCCCTTCCTCGATTTCCGCCGCTGGCCGCTGGCGGGCGCCCAGGCCGAGGGCAAGTACACCCTGAAGCTGCGCATCAAGGGCAAGTACCCGCAGTGGTCGTACTGGATGGCCATGACCTTCCTGGCCCCGGTGCCCTGGGAGGCCGACGCCTTCTATGCCCAGCCTGGCATGGCCGCCAATGGCCTGTCGCTCAACACCTGGCCGGTGGGCACGGGCCCCTACATGATGACCGAGTACGTGCAGGACCGCCGCCACGTGCTCAGCCGCAACCCCAACTACCGCGGCGAGCCTTACCCCTGCGAAGGCATGCCCCAGGACAAGGCCGAAGGCCGCCTGGCCGATTGCGGCAAGCCCACGCCCTTCATCGACAAGCTCGTGTTCAACATCGAGAAGGAAGCCGTGCCGCAGGACGCCAAGTTCCGCCAGGGCTACCTCGACGTGCCCGAGTTCGACCAGATGAGCTACGGCAACGCCTACCGCATCCAGATGGAAGATTCCTCCCGTGTGAACGCCGAGTTCACCCGCAAGGGCATCCTGCTGCCGCGCACGGTGGACCTGTCCAGCAGCTACATGGGCTTCAACTGGCTGGACCCGGTCGTGGGCAAGGGCGACACACCCGAGCAGCAGGTGCGCAACCGCAAGCTGCGCCAGGCCTTGTCGATCGCCATCGACTGGGACGAGTTCAACCGCATCTTCCCCAAGGCCGCCGGTGAAGTGGCCCAGGGGCCGCTGCCCGGTGGCGTGTTCGGCTCGCGCCACGGCACGAAAGAAGGCTTGAACCCCACCACGCACCGCTGGGTTGATGGCCGGGCACAGCGCCGTCCCATCGAAGACGCCAAACGCCTGCTGGCCGAGGCGGGCTACCCCAATGGGCGCGAGGCCCGCAGCGGCAAGCCGCTGGTGCTGAACTACGACGTGGGCAGCCCGCCCACGCCCGAATCCAAGGCCAACCTCGACTGGATGACCAAGCAGTTCGCCAAGCTGGGCATCCAGCTGGAAGTGCGTGCCACCGACTACAACCAGTTCCAGGACAAGGTGCGCCGAGGCAAGCACCAGATCTTCAGCTGGGGCTGGCTGGCCGACTACCCCGATGCCGAGAACTTCCTGTTCCTGCTTTACGGGCCGGGTGCCAAGTCGGTGCATGACGGCGAAAACGCCGCCAACTACCAGAACGCCGAATACGACCGCCTGTACGGGCAGCTGCGTTTCATGGCCGATGGCCCCGACAAGCAGGCCGTGATCGACCGCATGGTCGCCATCTTGCAGGAAGATGCGCCCTGGTCCTGGGGCTACTTCCCCTACGCCTCGGGGGCTTACCACCGCTGGGTGCACAACGGCAAACCCAGCATCATGGTGCGCGACCAGGCCCAGTACTACCGCCTCGACACCGCCGACCGCGTGCGCAGCCTGGCCGAGTGGAACCGCCCGGTCTACTGGCCACTGGCCGTGCTGGCCGTGGTGCTGCTGGCCATGGCCTGGGGCGCCCGCAAGGTGTTCAGTGGCCGCGAGCAGCACACTGCCCACGACCAGGCCCGCCAGCTGGGCCTGGCCGACTGACGCGCACCGCCGAAGGACCGACACACCATGTTCGCCTACATCCTGCGTCGCCTGGGCTACGGATTCCTGATCCTGCTGGGCGTCAACCTCATCACCTTCGTGCTGTTCTTTGCCGTGAACACGCCCGACGACATGGCCCGCCTGAACATCGGTGGCAAGCGGGTCACGCCCGAGCAGATCGAAAAATGGAAGGTCGAGCGGGGCTATGACAAACCGCTGCTGTTCAATGCCGAGGCCCAGGGCACCGAGCAGATCACCGACACCGTGTTCTGGGACCGTTCGGTCTCGCTGTTCGCCTTCGATTTCGGCCGCGCCGACAACGACAGCGCGGGCGACATCGGCCACCAGGTCAAACGCCGCATGGGCATCAGCCTGCAACTCACGGTGCCCATCTTCATCCTCGGCCTGCTGGCCAGCGTCACGCTGGCGCTGTGGCTGGTCATGTTCAGAGGCACACCCATGGATTTCTGGGGCGTGGTGGTCTGCGTGGTCATGATGTCGATCAGCAGCCTGTTCTACATCATCGTGGGGCAGTTCCTCTTCTCGCGGCAGGCCCACCTGGCGCCCATCTCGGGCTACGCGCCGGGCTTTGACGCCCTGCGCTTCCTGGTGTTGCCCATCGGCCTGATGCTGGTGGCCAGCCTGGCAGGGCAGGCGCGCTTTTACCGCACCTTGTTCCTGGAAGAGGCCGGCAAGGATTACGTGCGCACGGCGCGCGCCAAAGGCCTGAGCGAATCGGTGGTGCTGGGCCGTCACGTGCTGCGCAACGCCATGCTGCCCATCATCACCAGCGCAGGGGGCACCCTGCCTTACCTGTTCATGGGCGGCCTGATCACCGAAAGCTTCTTCGGCATCCCAGGCCTGGGGGCCTACATGATCGAAGCCATCGGCAGCCAGGATTTCGCCATCGTGCGCACCATGGTCTTCCTGGGCTCGGTGCTCTACATCCTGTCGAACATCCTGATCGACGTGGCCTACACCTGGGCCGACCCACGGGTGCGCCTGCAATGATCGCCATGAAACCTGTCATTTTGTGGACCGATGTGGTCATGTGGCTGCTGCTGCTCAGCCTGGCCTTGTATGTGCGCCATGTGCGGCGTGATTCGGCCTTGCGGGGCACCTGGGCCAAGGTGTTTGCCAGCCCTTCGGCCATGGCCTCGAGCGTGGTGCTGGGCCTGTTCCTGCTGATCACCCTGGTCGACAGCCTGCACTTCCGCCGCGCGTTGCCACCCACCCCGGGTGAAACCGCCGTGGCCTACGACACGCGCACGGAATCCTTGCTCGACGTGGTGCTCAAGCCGCTGATCGACAGCCGCGAAAAGAGCTATTCGGCCCCGCTGGCCACGCATGGTTTCGTCAAGGAAACCATCCCGCCAAAGGCTGGTGAAAAGCCACGCCTGGACGCGCAGGGCGTGCCCATGCTGCCGCCGCGCGAATTCCCGCGCCTCAAGCATGGGGGCGCCCACCTGAGCGATCCGTCTGCCCAATGGGCTGGCGATGTGCTGCAGCGGGTGGCCCTGGGGGCGGCCTTGGGCGCTTTGCCCGCGGGCTTGCTGGCCTGGGGCCTGGCGCGGCGCGCAGCCCGCCCACAGATTGCGGGAGCAGGCGGTGGGCAAGCCCACGCGCCCTTGGTCCCGGCGTGGCGCGCCGCCGCCTGGACCCTGCTGGCCCTGGGCGTGCTGACCGGTGTGGCCACCAGCCTGGCTGCTGGCTACCACGTGCTCGGCACCGACCGCACGGGCAACGACGTGCTTTACCAGGTGCTCAAGAGCGTGCGCACCGCCTTCGTGATCGGTTCACTGGCCACCGTGGCCACGCTGCCGCTGGCACTGGTGTTCGGCATCGCGGCCGGCTACTTCAAGGGCTGGGTCGACGATGTCATCCAGTACGTTTACACCGCGCTCAGCTCGGTCCCCAACATCCTGCTGATCGCCGCTTGCGTGCTGATGGTGCAGGTGTTTCTCGACAAGCACCCCGAGCTGTTCGAAACCGGGCTGGAACGCGCCGACCTGAAAATCTTCCTGCTGTGCGTGATCCTGGGCGTGACCGGCTGGGCCGGCCTGTGTCGCCTGTTGCGGGCCGAAACCCTCAAGCTGCGCGAGCTCGACTACGTGCAGGCGGCCAAGGCCTTCGGGGCAGGCCCCTGGCGCATCATGCGCCAGCACATCCTGCCCAACGTCATGCACCTGGTGCTGATCACCACCGTGCTCGAGTTCTCCAGCCTGATCCTGTACGAGGCCGTGCTGTCCTATGTGGGCGTGGGGGTTGACCCGTCCATGAACAGCTTTGGTGGCCTGATCAACCAGGCGCGTGGCGAAATGTCGCGCGACCCGGTGGTGTGGTGGTCTTTCGTGGCGGCTTTCGTCTTCATGGTGGCCATCGTGCTGGCGGCCAACCTGCTGGCCGATGCCGTGCGCGATGCGTTCGACCCCCGTGCCCGCGTGCACCGCCCCCAACGTGGCCGAACTGGCCGGAGGCAACATGCTTGAGCTTGACGATGTGCAGGTGGCCCTCGACGCCGACGCTGGCGTGGTGCGTGCCCTCGATGGACTGAGCCTGACCCTGGCCCGTGGCGAAACCTACGCTTTGGTGGGCGAATCAGGCTGCGGCAAGAGCATGACGGCCCTGGCGCTGATGCGCCTGCTGCCCGACAACGGTGCTGTGGTGGCCGGCCGCATCCAGCTGCAGGCCCAGGGCGACGCGCCGCAATCCTTGCTCGACCTGCCAGAGGCCGGCATGCGCCGCATCCGGGGTGGGCGTGTGGGCATCATTTTCCAGGAACCGGCCACCAGCCTGAACCCGGTCATGCGGGTGGGTGATCAGATTGTCGAAGCCATCGAGGCGCATACGCCCCTGAGGGGCGACGAAGCCCGGTGCAAGGCCGTGCAGTGGCTGCAGCGGGTGGGCATTCCTGAGCCCGAGCGCCGCATCGACAGCTACCCCTTCGAAATGAGCGGTGGCCAAAAGCAGCGCGTCATGATCGCCATGACCCTGGCGGCCGAGCCTGATTTCCTGATCGCCGACGAGCCCACCACGGCCCTGGACGTGACCATCCAGAAGCAGGTGCTCGATCTCTTGCGTGAACTGCAGCAGGAGCGCCAGCTGGGCCTGCTGCTCATCACGCACGACCTGGGGGTGGTCGCGCACATGGCCCACCGCGTGGCCCTGATGTACGCGGGGCAGATCGTGGAGGAAGCGCCGGCCGAAGAGTTTTTCGCGACCCCCCGCCACCCCTACGCGAGCTTGTTGCTGCAGGCATTGCCCGATGCCCACCGCAAGGGCCAGCCTCTGGTGGCCATCGGCGGCACCGTGCCTCCCCTGTGGCAGGTGTTCCAGGGCTGCCGCTTCGCACCGCGTTGCGCCCAGGCGCAGCCCGGCTGCCATCAGCAGGTGCCCGAACTGCAAGGCCAGGGGCACAAGGTGCGTTGCTTCCACCCGCTCACGGCCGACACGCAGTTCCAGCCCGAAGGGCAAGCGCCGTCTGATCTTCCGCCCATGACGGCTGCGGCCGTGTTGCCAGCTGCCTCGACGGGTGCGCCTCCCGTACTGACCGTGCAAGACCTGAGCGTGTGCTTCACCTCGGGCGGCGGCTGGTTCCGCCCTCGTCACCGCATGCAGGCCGTGCAGGGTGTCAGCTTCGCACTGCACGCCGGGCAGACCCTGGCGCTGGTGGGCGAGTCAGGTTGCGGCAAAACCACCACCGGCCGCGCCATCATGCAACTGCTGCGCGACCAGCCCCACATCGAGGTCTCAGGGCAGGCCTGGTGGCAGCAAGGCGGTGTGCGCCAGGATTTGTTCGCCCTGCAAGGGCAGGCATTGCACCAGGCCCGCCGCGCCGTGCAGATGGTGTTTCAGGATCCGTTCGCGTCGCTGAACCCGCGCATGCGCGTGATCGACATCCTGGAAGAAGGCTTGCACATCTTGCGGCCCGAGTGGGGCGCCGAACAACGCCTGGCCCGCATCGGCCAGCTCATGGAGCAGGTGGGCCTGCGGGCCGATGCACTGCCGCGTTTCCCGCACGAGTTTTCGGGCGGTCAGCGCCAGCGCCTGGCCATTGCCCGCGCCCTGGCAGTCGAGCCGTCCGTGCTGGTGTGCGACGAACCCACCTCGGCACTCGATGTGTCGGTGCAGGCTCAGATCCTGAACCTGCTGCGGGAATTGCAGCGCGAACTGGGGCTGGCGATGGTCTTCATCACCCACAACATGGGCGTGGTCAGTTACCTGGCCGACCAGATCGCCGTGATGCAGGCCGGCGCCATCGTGGAGCAGGGGCCGGCCGATCAGGTGCTGGGTGCGCCCCGCGAGGCCTACACGCAGACGCTGCTGGCGGCCGTGCCCAAGGCCCCGCGCTGAATGGCCTGAGCCGCGTGCCGAGCGCTCGCTGGCTCAGATCCCCATCTTGCCCAGGCTGTCCATCATCTGCCGCATGCTGTGAACCAGCATCGGGTGGTCGGCCTCCAGGCGGGCTTCGATGGCCAGTGCCGGGTCATGTGGCGCGTCGTCGTCGTCCAGCGCGCTGACCTTGCGCAGCGCCGCGTGAATCGATTCTTCCAGGGCTGACAACTGCCCCTGCAGCGAAGGGTCCACGCTGGGCAGCTGGTCGAGTTCATGCTGCAGGCGGCGCAGCAGGGCTTTGAGTTCGGTGGTGTGCATGGCAACTCCCCGCCGCAGTGGCGGTTGTGGAACATGGGCACTGCCATGCCATTGTGCGCGTCGCCATCCTCCTTGCACAGGCCCACGCGGGGCGCCAGGCCTGGGGTTTGACCCAAGCCAAGGGCACGCCGGCGCTCAGGCCGTGAATTGCGTCATGCCGCCTGGCGCATCAGGCTCACGCCGCCCTGCATGGCGCCGCGGCGGTGCTGGTACAGCGCGCGCACCCAGGCCATGGCCGGGCTGCTGCGCCAGGGTGCGGTGGCGTGCTTCATGGCCTCGCGGAAATCGGCATCGCCATACACAGGGTGCTCCGCCGGGCAGGCAATCGGTGCCAGCAGGGCGGCGGCCGTGATGTCGGCCACGGTCAGCTGTTCGCCGACCAGGTAGGTGCGCCCATCCGTCAGGCGCGATTCCAGCCACTTCACCTCCTGGGCGATGCGCTGCTCGGCGCGGCGTGCTCCCGCTTCCGTGATGTTCAGCTTGCGGCAAAAGCCCCAGCGGATCACCGGGTAGAACGCCCGAATCACCGCCGCCTGCCAGGGGGTGGCGTGCTCGACCCACAGGCGCACGATGTGCTCGTCGGCCTGGCCGAAGCTGCGGGCATACAGCAGGCGGGCCACATCCTTGCCGATGCGGTTGAAGCGATCCTCAATGGCCCGCACTTCGGCCACGTGCGCGTTGGGGATCAACTCGCTGAGCAGGCCCTGCCCATGCAGCCAGTCCAGGATGCGAGGGCTGTCCTGCATCTTTCGGCCCTGACCTTCCAGCACCGGCAGGGTGGTCTGCCCCCGGCCACCCATGCGCAGCGCGGGCAGCATGTGGAACACGGGCGTCATCACCTCTTCGCGGTAAGACAGGCGGGCCGCATCCAGCGTCCAGCGGATCTTCTCGCTGTAGTGCGACATGGCGAAGGTGTAAAGCGTGAAGGTCGAGGCAGACATGGCGTTCAGGGCAATTCAGGGGCGGGCAGCAGGGTGGGGCTCTCGGGGGCTGTATGGCTCAGGCCGGGCGAAAGCGATAGCCCCAGCGCGGAAAGTGCACGTGCACGGTGCCGCACGCAGGGTGGCTGTGCTGAACGACCACCCGCTCCGTGTTCAGGGCCAGCAAGGTGCCGGTCACGTCGGTGCCATGGCCGAGCAGCTCTGGCGTGATGCGCACTGCCTGCCCCAGCGTCAACCCGCAGGCGGCCAGGCTGGTCGGATCGCTGTCCGGCAGCTCGCGGGGCAGGGTGGTGCGGGCTTCTTCCAGGGCCTCGGCGGCGGTCATGGGGGTGCTGTGCCCGTGTCCGAAGGCCTTCATCACCTGCATCCAGGCGCTCAGTCGCGGGTAGGCACTGAAATCGAAGCGGCCATTGGCAGCAAACCACAGGGTGGCATACAGCGTGAAGTCGCCAGCGGCCGGGTGGGGGCCATTGAAGAAGGGCTGCTCACCCAGGGCGTTTTCCAGCCAGGCGGCATGCTGGTGCAGTTCCTGAGCGGCTTGCGGCACGGCGGCCTTGAGTTGCGCACGGTCCAGCGGTGCGCCACGCAGGGCGGCACGGTCGGCCAGCAGTTCATCGGGCAGGAAATCGACCAGGCTGCCAAAGGTGAAGCCCACCACGCGCCCGAACAGGTGCTGGTCGACCCAGCTTTCCAGCACCGGGCTGAAACTGCCGGGCAGGGTGTCCAGCGACGGGGTGGATGCCAGGGCCTCGATTTCCCGGGCGATCAGGCGGGTGTCTGCGAACACATCGGAGCCCAGTTGCAGCACCGGCACCTTGCGGTAGCCGCCCGTCAGGGCCGTCAGGTCAGGCTTGGGCGCCACACGGGGCACGGTCACCGAATGCCAGGCCATCTGTTTG
>JBEGRT010000019.1:0-11826 GCA_041180305.1 Pseudomonadota bacterium | reverse complement strand
CGCCAGGAACGGGATGTCGCTGATGCCACCGCCGGTGCGGGTGGCCACCAGCTCGAACTGGCGGGCGTCGGCGCTGGCCTGGCCCATGGCCAGCACGGTCTGCCCGCGCGGGATGGTCAGCGTGTGGATCACGGTGCCGGTGGCCGGCTCCCACAGCCAGTAGCCCACCTGCTCGTGGTAGGTCTTGACCTGGTCAGGCTTGGTGACATGGGTGCGGTAGCGCAGGCCATACAGCAGTTGCGGGCCGTTGGTCACGGGGTCCACAGGCTGCAGCTCGATGCGCTCGACATAAGCCTGCTTGCGGGGGCCGTCGGCCTTGGGCTTGATGTCCAGGCCCTTGGTGCCTTCCCAGATGCCGGCCAGGGCACCCAGCGGGCCCAGGTTGGCCAGCGTGTTCACATCGGCCTTGGGCTCGGTGTAGATGTCGGCGGGGAAATCGGGCTGGCTGCGGGTGTCGCTCATGGGGTGGCTGCAAGGAGTTTTCTGGCAGACCACATGCTAGCGCCTGGACGGCCAGGCCCACCACGAGGGCATGAGTGCCCGCACACGGGACTGGGCGAATCGGTCGTCGAGCAGCCACACCACGCCGGTGTCCTCGGGGGTGCGGATCACACGCCCGGCGGCCTGGACCACCTTCTGCAGGCCAGGGTGCAGGTAGGCCATGTCGTGGCCCTGGTCGGCGCCGAACAGGGTGGCCAGCCGCTCCTGCATCAGGTTGTTGACCGGGTTCACTTGTGGCAAGCCCAGGGTGGCGATGAAGGCGCCAATCAGGCGCTGGCCGGGCAGGTCCACCCCTTCGCCAAAGGCACCGCCCAGCACGGCAAAGCCGATGCCCTGGCCTTGCGGGGTGAAGCGGCCCAGGAAGGCCGCCTGCTCGGCTTCGCTCATGCCGCGGGCCTGCCGCCACACGGGCAGCTGCGGGTGCTGTGCCTGCAAGGCATCGGCCACCTGGTGCATGAAATCAAAGCTGGACATGAAGGCCAGGTAGTTGCCTGGGCGGCGGTCGAACTGTTCGGCCATGCACTGCACCAGCGCCGGCAGGGCCCGGGCCCGGTCGCGCCAGCGGGTGGACACGTGGTGCGCCACCCTGACCTCGAGCTGCTCGGGCCGGAAGGGGCCGGGCACGTCCAGGCACACGGTGTCGTCGGGCAAGCCCAGCAGTTGCTGGTGGTGTTGCCAGGGCTGCAATGTGGCGGAAAACAGCACCACGCTGTGCGCGGCTTGCAGCCGTGGGGCCACGTGCGGAGCGGGCACCACATTGCGCAGGGTGATGCGGCTCAGGGGGCGCGGGCCGGGCGCGTCGAGTGCCAGGTCGAGCACGCTGTGCGGGCCGAAGCGCTCGGCCAGCGGTTGCAGCGGCCAGCCTTGCAGGAAGAAGGCCTGCCGGGCCGGGTCGATGTCGGTGGGGTGCTCGGCCTGGTGTTCGCCCAGAGCCTGCATGACCTGCCCCCAGGCGCGGTGCCAGCCCTCGGGCCAGGGCTCGATGAGCTGGTGGTCGCTGGCCGTGCGGTTCAACTTCGCCCATTGCCGCTGCAGCTTGTCGAGGGCCTGGCGGATGGCGGGCGGCTGTGGTGCGTGGCGCAAGGCCTTGAGGTCGGCCTGATCGAGGGCCACGGTGTGCATGGCCCGGGTGCGGTCGATCAGGTTGTGGGCTTCGTCCACCAGCAGCGCCACGCGCCAGTCTTCCTGCTGCTGCAGGGCGTAGAGCATGGCGCTGAGGTCGAACCAGTGGTTGTAATCGCCCACCACGACATCGCACCAGCGTGCCATCTCCTGCGTGAGGTGGTACGGGCACACCGTGTGCTGCAAGGCCAGCGCGCGCACCTGGGCCTTGTCCAGTGGGTGGCCTTGGGCGGTGTGTTCGGCCGCGGCTTGTCGCGCGGCGGGCAGCCGGTCGTAAAAGCCCTGCGCCAGCGGGCACGATTGCCCATGGCAGGCTTTGTCGGGGTGTTCGCAGGCCTTGTCTCGCGCCACCAGTTCCAGCGTGCGGCAACCGTGGCCCTCCAGGCTGGCCTGGGCGTGCAGGGCCATCTGCCGGCCCGAGGTCTTGGCCGTGAGGAAGAACACGCGGTCCAGCGCCTGTTCGGGCATGGCCTTGAGCGTGGCAAACAGCGTGGCCACGGTCTTGCCGATGCCGGTGGGCGCCTGGGCCATCAGCACGCGCCCCTGGCGGGCGGTGCGCCAGCAGGCTTCGGCCAGTTCGCGTTGCCCGGTGCGAAAGCCGGCGTGCGGGAAGGTAAGGGCCTGCAAGGCCTGATCGCGTGTGCGGCGGTGGTGGTGTTCCTGTTCGGCCCAGTGGCGGTAGCGCAGGCACAGCGCATCGAACGCCTGCTGCAGCGCCTGCACCGACCAGCTTTCCTGCAGGCAGCTTTCTTCGCCGCTGTCGATGTCGAGGTAGACCAGGGCGATGTCGAGCTGCTGCGTGGCGGGCAATTGCTGGCGCTGGGACCACAGGGCCCCGTACACACGGGCCTGTGCCCAATGCAGGGCCCGCAGGTTGGCCGGTTGTGCGCTGAGCGAGCCCCGGTGGGTCTTGATCTCTTCGATGCGGTGCGTGTGCGGATCGATCACATCGGCCCGGCCGCGCACCTGCAGCCCCTGGCATTCGGCCTCCAGCGCCACTTCCCGCAGCCAGTGGCCCGGGCGACGCTGGCCCACCAGCAGGTGCCCAGCCACTCCTTCTTGCGCGGTGGGCGAGGGGGTGAAGCGCAGGTCGAGGTCGCCGGCACGTGCTGAGAAATCGCACAGCGTGCGAACCGCGACGACATGAGGGGTCGGCGCACTGGCCTCGACAGCAGGGAGCACGTGGCAGGCGGCTCAGTACTGAACCGTGTGGCTGTGGCCCTTGAAGAGGAAGGTGGCCGACTTCAGTTCGATGCGTTGCAGCACCACGCCCGGAGCCACCGTGTCACCCTCGTGGAAGAGCTGGCCGTTGACGATCAGCATGCGGCTGGCGGCGTTGTCCGAGTGCATGGCCCCGCCAAAGTTGAGCTTGGGGAACTGGGCCCACATCGATTCGGGCAGGGGCGTGTCGGCAGTGGGGGATGGGGTGACGGCTGCACCCTTGCCCATCCGGGCTTCGGCCGTGGCGCGGGGCTCGGGCGGCTGCTGGAAGTGGCGCGGCAGGTCGTGGATGTCGGGCGGGGGCACGAGCGGGGCGGTGGCAACTGGTGGCACCATCGGTGTCGGCAGGGGGGACTGAGCAGACTGTGCCACGGGGGCTGGCGTGATCGGCACCGGCGCCGAGGCCTGAGCTGGTGCGTCCGACGTGTCCTTGCCCGACCACAGCAGCAGGCCGATCACGGCCACGCCCAGCACCATGATGATCCCGATCAGCAGGCTGTGGCCACCCCCTGCGGTGGGGGCACTCAGGGGTTCGGGTGGCATGTGCTGGGCATCGAGCCCTGGCACATCACCACGGCCCCGCTGCGCCTCGGCCTTCTTGAGGGCTTCAAGGATGTACGACATCGCCTGCTCCGGTGGTCTGAAGGCGGGGCTCGGCCACACCTGTCAGGCGGTTGATCTGCATGAAGGTCATGGCACCGGCCATGCCATCGGGTTTGATGCCTTGTGACACCTGGAAGGCGGTCAGGCGGCTCTGCAACACGGCATCCAGGGTCTGGGGGCCTTGTGGGGGATCGGTCTGCTGCACGGTGGCCAGGCGCTGGGCCAGCCAGTCGACCGCCGGGCCGTGGCTGCCTGGCACCAGCTTTTGCCTGTAGCCCTGCGGGGCCACCCAGAAGGTGCTGAATTCACCGCGCCAGGCCAGCGCCAGGGCGGTCAGGCTGACATGCTGCACCTGATCGCCCAGCACCAGGGTGGCGCTGCGGTCGGTCAGGGCGGTGAGCAATGCGTGGGTGGGGCGTCCGTTGTCGTCCAGCAGGCTCAGCACCACGGGCCTGCCCAGCTGACGGATGAGAGACAGCCCGGCGCTGCTGCTGAAGCACACCAGGCCTTGCTGCAGGGCTTTCGCGCAGGTGTCGCGCGTGGGCAGTTCCACCTGCCACTGGCGGGCCAGGGCCTGCAGCGCGTCTTCGGGGCGGCGCCACGGCGCCTGATCCAGCGCCAGGCGCGTGGGCAGCGCCTGAAGGCTGGCCGCAGGGGCCGATGCCTTCACGGGGGCCGCGGCATGTGGCGCGGAAGCCGAGGCAGTGGCTGAACTGGCAGCTGATGTGATGGTTGCCGGGGTGGCTGCTGTGGTGCCCGCAGGCAGCGCGGGGTGCCATGCGGGGCCCCAGGGCAGCCCATGCTGAACGGCCAGCACGCCACCCGCCACGGCCAGGGCTGTGAGGCCGACCGCAGGCCACAGCCAGCGTGCCCATGGCGAAGGTTCGCCAGCCGGCCGCGCTTGCGGCAGGCGGTCGAGGTCGAACACCTCGGTCGCCGCCTTGTCCACGATGGCGGCGTTCACATGGCGCTGGCTCAGGGCGAAGGCGCCCAGCAGGGCCCGGTCGCACAACAGGTTGATGCGTCGTGGCACACCGCCCGTGAGCTGGTGCACCCGAGCCGCCGCGCGGGCTTCGAACAGCTCGCTGTCGGGCAGGCCAGCCACTGCCAGCCGGTGCCGGATGTATTGCGCCGTTTCCTTGGGCGACAGCGCCTCCAGGTGGTAGCGCGCGATCACGCGCTGGGCCAGCTGTTCCAGCGACGGCTGCTGAAGGATCTGGCGCAACTCGGGCTGGCCGATCAGCATGATCTGCAGCAGCTTGCGCTCGTTGGTTTCCAGGTTGGTCAGCAGGCGCAACTGCTCCAGCACGGCGGGCTCCAGGTTCTGGGCCTCGTCGATGATCAGCACATTGTTCTGGCCGACCGCGTGCGTGCGCAGCAGGAACTGGTTGAGCGCGTCGATGCAGGCCTTGTTCGCATCGGCCGTGACCGGCACGGGAATGCGGAACTCTTCGCAGATGGCCTGCAGCAGTTCAGACACCGACAGCTTCGGGTTGAAGATGTAGGCCACATTGCAGCGCCGCGGGATCTGCTCCAGGAAAGCGCGGCATACCGTGGTCTTGCCGGCGCCGATTTCGCCCGTCAGCAGCACGAAGCCGCCGCCCCCGCTCACGCCATACAGCAAGTGGGCCAGCGCCTCGCGGTGGCGCTCGCTCATGAACAGGTAACGGGGGTCGGGCGCGATGCTGAAGGGTTCGGCTTTCAGGCCGAACCAGGCGGTGTACAGGCCCTGGGTGCCGTCGGTGCTCATGCGGGAATCAGGGTTGCGCCAGCCAGCGCTGGGCCAGGCGCACCCACAGCGTGGCCCCCAGCGGGATCAGCTGGTCGTTGAAATCGTAGCTGGGGTTGTGCAGCGTGCAGGGGCCCAGCCCATGCCCGCCTTCGCGGTGTGTGCCGTCGCCGTTGCCAATCACGAAATACGCGCCGGGCTTGCCCTGCAGGAAGAAGCTGAAATCTTCGGCGCCCATGGTGGGCTCGAAGGCCTGCACGTGGTCAGGGCCCACCACCTCTTTCATGACCTCGCGCACGAAATCGGTTTCGCGGGTGTGGTTCACGGTGGGTGGGTAGTTGCGCGAGAACTCGAACTCGGCCGTGGCCCCGAAGGCGGCGCACAGCTGCTCGGTCATCTCGCGCATGCGGTGTTCGATCAGGTCGAGCGTGTCGAGGGTGAAGGTGCGCACCGTGCCTTGCAGCGTGACGTCGTCGGGGATCACGTTGGTGGCTTCGCCGGCCTGGATCATGGTGACCGAGATCACGCCTGTTTCGACCGGCCGCACATTGCGGGTCAGGATGGTCTGGAAGGCCTGCACCAGCTGGCAGGCCACGGGCACGGGGTCGGTGCCGAAATGCGGCATGGCGGCGTGGCAACCCTTGCCGACGATGCGGATGCGGAATTCGTTGCTGGACGCGAAGCAGGGGCCATCTTTGATGGCGAAGGTGCCCGCCGGCATGCCCGGCCAGTTGTGCATGCCGAAGATGGCATCGACCGGGAAGCGATCGAACAGGCCGTCTTTCATCATCTCGCGGGCGCCACCGCCACCTTCTTCGGCCGGCTGGAACACCAGCACCACCTGGCCCTGGAAGCTTTCGCGGTGGGCGGCCAGGTGCCGGGCGGCGGCCAGCAACATGGCCGTGTGGCCGTCGTGACCGCAGGCGTGCATCTTGCCGGCATGGCGGCTGGCATGGGGGAAGGTGTTGCGTTCGGTGACGGGCAGGGCGTCCATGTCGGCGCGCAGGCCGATGGACCGTGTGCCGGGCTGCCCTTGGATCACGCCGACCACGCCGGTGGTGCCCAGTCCACGGTGCACCTCGATGCCCCAGCTGCGCAGGCGTTCGGCCACCAGGTCGCTGGTGCGCACTTCTTCGAACGACAGCTCGGGGTGGGCGTGCAGGTCGCGCCGCAGGGCCTGGATCTCAGCGGCCTGGCTGACGATCTCCGGCAGCAGGCGGTGGCTGTGGGGCAGGCTGGCAGCGCTCATGAACGGCTTCAAGGGTGGCAACCGCACGATCTTACCCGCGCCTGGGTGCGCGGGCGTGTCCCCCCTGGTTCGGGTGGGGCTTCGGCAGAACGGCCGCCGCTGGTCTGGCGATTGCTAACAGTGTGTGCAGACGTTTCCAACACAGGCGCAATGCGCAGGATCGGTGCATGAGAGACAAACCACCACGTTCGACCGGCACGGTCGGGGGCGGAGCAAGCATCATCAGGGCAGGGGCACACACACCAAAGGCACAGGGGTTCAGGCGGTCGGCCCGCACGGGGCTGGTCGGGCTGGCGGGCGCCATGGCCACAGCGGCCATGGCGTCCGAGCCAGCCTCGCATTCGGTCGAATCGCTCAAGCAGGCGGTCGACATGCTCTGGCTGGTGGCGGCCGGTGCGCTGGTGTTCTTCATGCAGGCGGGCTTTGCCTTTCTGGAGTCGGGCATGGCCCGCTCGAAGAACACCGTCAACGTGATCATGAAGAATTACTGCGACATGTGCTTTGGCGCCATCGCCTTCTGGCTGGTGGGCTACGGGCTCATGTTCGGCGCCAACCCCACGGGCTGGCTGGGCACGTCGGCATTTGCCTTGCACCGCGTGCCCGAAGCCGAGTACGGCATGCTGTTTTTCCAGACCATGTTCGCGGCCACATCGGCCACCATCGTGAGCGGGGCGGTGGCCGAACGCACAAGGTTTTCCGCCTACATCATCGGCTCGGTGGTCATCACGGGGCTGATCTACCCGGTGTTCGGTGCCTGGGCCTGGGGCAGTGTGTACGGCGGCACGGGCTGGTTGCGTGAACTCGGTTTCATCGATTTCGCGGGCTCCAGCGTGGTCCATGCCGTGGGGGGCTGGGCAGCCCTGGCGGCGCTGCTGTGCGTCGGGCCTCGCCTGGGGCGTTTCGGCCCCGATGGGCGCCCCCGGCAGATCCTGGGGCACAACCTCACGCTGGTGGCCATGGGGGCCTTCATCCTGTGGATCGGCTGGTTCGGCTTCAACGCCGGCAGCACGGCGGCCGCGTCGGTCAGCCTGGGGCGCATCGCGCTCAACACCCACCTGGGCGGTGCGGCCGGGGCGCTGGGCGCCATGGCCGTGCTGGTGCTGGGGCGCCAGAAGGTGCTCATGACCAGCACGCTCAATGGCTCGATCGCCGGCCTGGTGGGGGTCACGGCCGGCTGCCATGTCATGGAGCCCGCCTTTGCCCTGCTCACGGGCGCCGTGGCCGGTGGCCTGAGCGTGGCGGCCGCGCACGCCCTCGAGGCCTTGCGCATCGACGATGTGGTGGGGGCCGTGTCGGTGCATGTGGTCGGCGGCGTGTGGGGCACCCTGGCCGCCGGCCTGTTCAAGGCGGGCGACATGTTCAACCCGCAGCAAGTGGGGGTTCAGGCCCTGGGCTGCCTGGTTGCCTTTGTGTGGGCCTTTGGGGGCTCTTTGCTCATGTACCGCGTGATCAACCGGGTGGTGCCGCTGCGTGCCTCCACCCTGGATGAACAGCGGGGTCTCGACTTCACGGAGCACTATGAACTGGGCTACCCGGAATTCCAGCAAGATGCCGTCCACCGTGGCAAGTGACTTGCCTGAGCCGCTTCGGCAGGCCCTGCTGTGGGCCTTGGGGGGCTACCTGAGCGATCAGCAAGCCGAGCAAGCCCTCGCCCTGTGGCAGCCCTCGCCTCAGGCATCGGCCTTGTCGGGCCTGAGTCGCTACTGCAAGAGCGTGGCGCAGCAGTTCAGCCTGCAAGGGCGCGAGGCCGAACTGCACTTGCGCATCGTGCGGGCCATCCAGGCCACAGGGGCTGCGCGCGCCACCCCCGAGGCTTCTGCAGTGCCAGCGCTCGACAAGGTTGACACCCGGCCCTCCCCACTGGATGACCTGCCGTCAGGCCCCAGCGCCAATGATTCGGTGCCCCCTGGCCTGGCCAATCTGGTGGTCCAGCGCTTTCTGGAGGCCATCGAATCGGCCGCGGCCCGCGAGTGCCCGGCCCAGTACAGCCCGCAGCGCTGGCGGCAAGGCCTGCTGCGGCACACCTCGCGTTTTCCACGCGCTTTGCAGTGCCAGATTTCCGATTGGTTGTGGGGGCAAGCCGACAGCCTGCAGGGTGATTGGCCCGCACGTGGGGCCGGCACACGCCTCATCAATGCGGCCTATGTGGCCCTGGCCGAGTGGGTGGGCCCTGTGCGGGCCGATGCCGCATTCACCCAGATCGTGAAGGGCTTTGAAAACAGCTCAGATCCGACACTTTGCGGGGTGCGAAGGTATTTATAGTTCTGCATTGCAGGCGCTCGTATTGGCCTGTTTGCAGATCGAAAGGTACCTTCGCCATGAGCGACATCAAGTTTCAGCAGTCCCACTCCCTCGGCTTTGACAAAGCCCGCGAGCTGGCCGGTCAGTGGATGGCCGAGGCCTCGCAGAAGATGGGGCTGAACTGCCAGTGCGTGCAGGGCGAGCAGGCCGACACCATCACCTTCGAGCGCTCGGGGGTCAATGGCACCTTGCGCGTGTCGGGCGATGCATTCGACCTGAACATCAAGCTGGGCATGATGATGTCGGCCTTCAAGCCGATGATCGAGGCCGAAGTGTCCAAGAACCTGGGGCGCATCATCGAAAAGGCCTCTCGCCAGGCTTGACCGCATCCGCGGCGACCCGCAAAAAAGGGCACCCTCGGGTGCCCTTTGTCTTGTGCGCATCGACGGCGCAGGGCGGCCAGACCGCCCCCCGGATCACTTCTTGAGCGAATTGATCAGGTCGATGTAGGCCTGTTGTGCGGCGTCCTTGGTCTTGCCCTTCAGGCTGGCCCAGGCGTCGTACTTGGCGCGGCCCACGAAATCCATCATGCCGGGGCGGTCGCCCTGCACATCGCCCACGCTGCCTTGCTTGAACAGCGAGTAGATCTTCAGCAGGGTGTCGTTGTCGGGCTTGGCGGGCAGCAGCTTGGAGTCGGCCAGGGCTTGCTCAAAGCGGGCTTGCAGGTCAGACATGGAAAGGCTCCTACGGTCTCAGTGAGGGTTTCGAAAACGGTGGGATCTTACCCCCCGCTGCTGCTCAGCCACCACGGGTCGGGGCCCAGGGCCTCCCCCCGGCTGAGGTGTTGTTCAAGCGCCTGGCCTTCGGCGGGCGGCAGGGCACTCAGCAACAACCCGAGGGCGCGCCACACGGCCCGCTCCACGGCCTGGGTGCCGGTCGGGCGCAGGCGCTCCCGCGGGTCGAGCGCTCCGTCCAGGCCCATGCTGTGCGTCAGCGAGGCCAGCATCGGGCCCACCCACAAGCGAGTCCAGGCCTCGCGCGGGCCGGGCGCCACCCAGGGCAGGGCCTGCACCTGCCCCTGAAGCAGGGCGGCCTGGCGGCGCAACAGCGCCGGCATCTCGTCTTCCAGCACACGCTGCCTGGCCACCAGGTCGTTGAGGTCTCGGAACAGGAACTTGTGCGCCCAGGCGGCCTGGGCGATGTCACGGCACAACTCGGCCAGCGTGGCCATCTGGGGGCTCAGGCCGGCCCTGGGGGGCAGCAGCGCGCCTTCGCCTGGCTCCAGGGTGATCTGGATCGATTCGACCTGGCTGCGGTAGCGATGAAACAGGCCTTCGATCAAGGCATCGCGCGTGGGGTGGTGGTAGAACAGGTTGCCCGGGCTGATGCCCAGTTCGGCACACAGCTGGCTGGTCGAGACGTTGGGCTCACCGAAACGGTTGAACATCGCCAGCGTCACATCCAGGATGCGCTCACTGGTTCGGCGGGGCTTTTTCTGGGGCATGGGCGAAAGGGCCGGTCAGTTCCTACAATTGTCGCCTCACATGAATGCCATCTCCTTCCAGAACGTCACCAAGACCTACCAGGCCCCGGGTCGCGAGGTGAAGGCGCTTCAAGGCGTCAGTTTCGACATCGCGCCGGGCGAGTTCTTTGGCCTGCTGGGCCCCAACGGGGCCGGCAAGACCACGCTCATCAGCATCCTGGCGGGGCTGGCACGCGCCACCGGCGGCCAGGTGCTGGTGCAGGGACACGAGGTGCGCCGTGATTACCAGGCCGCCCGCCGCAGCCTGGGCGTGGTGCCGCAAGAGCTGGTGTTCGACCCCTTCTTTTCGGTGCGCGAAACCCTGCGCAACCAGAGCGGCTACTTTGGCCTGCGCCGCAACGACGACTGGATTGACGAGCTGCTGGCCCACCTGGGCCTGAGCGACAAGGCCGAGGCCAACATGCGCCAGCTCTCGGGCGGCATGAAGCGGCGTGTGCTGGTGGCCCAGGCCCTGGTGCACAAGCCGCCGGTCATCGTGCTCGACGAGCCCACCGCCGGGGTCGATGTGGAACTGCGCCAGACCCTGTGGCAGTTCATCGCGCGGCTCAACCGCGAAGGCCACACCGTGCTGCTGACCACGCATTACCTGGAAGAAGCCGAGGCCCTGTGCCACCGCATCGGCATGATCAAGCAGGGGCAGCTGGTGGCCCTGGACACCACCTCGGCCCTGCTGGCCGGCACGGCCCACGCCATGCTGCGCTTCAAGACCGACGATGCCCTGCCGGCCGACCTGGCCGCCCAGGCCCGCATCACGGGCCGCGTGGTGCAGCTGCCCGCACAAGACGCCCACCACATCGAACGGCTGCTGGCCACCTTGCGCGAAGCCGGCTGCCGCGTGGAAGACCTGGAAATCGGCCGGGCCGATCTGGAAGACGTGTTCCTGAACATCATGCAGGGGAAGGGCGCATGAACTTCGCCGACAGTTTCACGGGCACCATGCCCCTGCTCCGCAAGGAAGTGCTGCGTTTCTGGAAGGTCAGCTTCCAGACCGTGGGGGCCCCGGTGCTCACGGCCGTGCTGTACCTGCTGATCTTCGGCCATGTGCTGCAGGACCACGTCGAGGTGTTCGCCGGTGTGGGCTACAAGCGCTTCCTGATCCCAGGTCTGGTCATGATGAGCCTGCTGCAGAACGCCTTTGCCAACAGCTCGTCTTCGCTCATCCAGAGCAAGATCACCGGCAACCTGGTCTTCGTGCTGCTGACCCCGCTGTCGCACCGCGCCTGGTTCCTGGCCTACGTGGGCGCCTCGCTGGTGCGGGGCCTGGCCGTGGGCCTGGGCGTGTTCGCCGTGACGGCCTGGTTCGCGCCGCCTGGGCTGGCCGAGCCCCTGTGGGCCCTGGTGTTTGCCGTGCTGGGTGGCACCTTGCTGGGCGCCCTGGGCCTGATCGCCGGGTTGTGGGCCGAGAAGTTCGACCAGATGGCCGCCTTCCAGAACTTCATCATCATGCCCATGACCTTCCTGTCGGGCGTGTTCTATTCCGTGCATTCGCTGCCCGCGGTGTGGCAGACGGCGAGCCACCTGAACCCGTTTTTCTACATGATCGACGGCTTCCGGCGCGGTTTCTTCGGCGCCAGTGATGCATCGCCGTGGCTGAGCCTGGCTGTGGTTGGCACCGCG
>JBEGRT010000018.1:0-3396 GCA_041180305.1 Pseudomonadota bacterium | reverse complement strand
GATGTGTTCGCTGCGAAAGGCAATGTCGAACATCTGCTCGAAGTGGTGGTCTTCCGGCAGGATGCGCAGCTGAAAGCGGCGCGGGGTCGGTTCCAGCACGCCACGCAGGCGGGGGAAGGCGCTCAGCAGACGACGCGCGGCGGCCCTCAGGTCGGACTCGCTGACGACCTGCTCGAAGCGGATCACATAGGCCTGGGCCATGCTGCCCAGGAAGGGCTCCATGGCCAGGTACACCCACTCTGAGCGGTTCAGCGACTGAACGGGGGCGGGGGAAGGGGGCAGGGGCTTGCGAACGTGCATACATCGGGGCGGGGCCCGCCGATGCGCAGCCCCAGGTTCACCGGGTCACAGTCTTGCACAACATCAGGGTCAGGCGCATCAAGGCTTGCCAGGGGTCTTGCGGCCACGCGGGGTGGGGCAATCCCTTGACGATGCCATCGACCACGCTGGCGGCGTTCACCAGCCGGGCCGTGGCGGCCTGCTTGAGCTGGGGCACGATGCGTTCGTACTGGCGCTCTTTCACGCCCCACACGCGCAACTCGCGCAGCACGCTGCCCAGGGGCTTGCCGTCGTCGATGGCCTGGCGGGCCCGGTGCAGGCCCATGATGTCGTCGCTCAGGGCCCAGTGCACCAGCACCGCGGCTTCGCCCTCGGCTTCCAGGCCCTCGACCATGCGCAGCGCACGGGCGGTCTGGCCGCCCAGCACGGCTTCGCTGAGCTTGAACACATTGAAGCGGGCCACATCCACCACGGCGTCTTCGATCTGGGCAAAGCTCAGGGTGCCCGGTGGGTGCAACAGGCCCAGCTTCACCACTTCCTGGTGAGCGGCCAGCAGGTTGCCTTCCACCTTGTCGGCGAAATAGGCCAGGGTGCGCTGTCCGGCCTCACCGGCTTCAACCTGCTGACCCTGGGCTGCCAGGCGCTGGGCGATCCATTGCGGCAGGGCCTGACGCTCGATGGGGTCGCAGCGCACGGTCACACCCACCTGGTCGAGCGCCGAAAACCAGGCGCTGCCCATCTGGGTCTTGTCCAGCCGCGGCAGGGTGACCAGGGTGATCACGCCGTCGTTGCCGGCGGCCTGTTCGCAATAGGCCTGCAGGGCCGCCGAGCCGTCCTTGCCGGGCTTGCCCCCGGGGATGCGGATGTCCAGCAGCTGGCGGTCACCGAACAGCGACATGGCCTGGCCCGCACCCAGCAGGCTGGACCAGTCGAAATGTGCGCCTTGTACCGTGAACACCTGCCGCTCGGTGCAGCCGGCCTCGCGGGCGGCAGCCCGGATGGCGTCGCCGGCCTCCTGGGCCAGCAGGGGTTCGTCGCCATACAAGGTGTAGACGGGTTTGAGCCCGGCGGGGCCCACCTTGTCCAGGTGGGCGGCCAGTTGCTCCAGGCGGATCTGCATGAAGGTGCGCGGCTCAGGGCTTGAGCGAAGCCAGGCGGCGCATCACCTGTTCGATCAGGTCGGTCTGCATGGCCTTGTGGATGGACTCGAACTCGTCCTGGCGGGCCAGCGCGTCCTTCTCGTTGTAGGGCAGGATGCGGCTGAGCTGCAGGTCGGTGGCGCCCAGCAATTCACTGCCATCGGCTCGCAGCACCCGAAAGCGCAATCGCGTGCGCAGACCCATGTCCCGGATCTGCCGGTAGGCCGTGGTCGAGGCTGCACTCTGGTCCTGCTGGTCGTTCAGTGCCTCGAAGATCAGATGGCCCGCCAGGGGCTGGCCCTCGCTGGGTGAAGCCAGTGCGGCGGCCTGAGCGCTGGTTTCCACCACGGTCACGCCCCAGATCTCCAGGGTGCGAGCCAGCTCGGTGGCCATGCCCGAATTGCCCGCAAAGCCCTGCAGGGCCATCGAGCGAAAGGGCATGGGCTGCGGGCGCTTGAGCGCGAAGCCACAACCACCCAGGCCAGCCAGGGCCAGGCCCGCAGGAATCAGCAGGCCTTGGCCCAGCAGCGCACGTCGGTTCATGGCCGAACCTTACACCACCAGGTTGACCAGGCGGCCTGGCACCACGATGACCTTCTTGGGTGCCTTGCCTTCGGCGAACTTGATGAAGTCTTCGCTGGCCAGGGCGGCGGCCTCGATGGCGGCCTTGTCGGCGCTCGGGGCCACCTTGATCGAACCGCGCAGCTTGCCATTGACCTGCAGCATCAGCTCGATCTCGTCCTGCACCAGGGCTTCTTCGACCACGGTGGGCCAGGGCGCGTCCAGCAGGTCGCCGCCATCGGTGGCGGCCAGGCCCAGGTCTTCCCACAGCACATGGGTCAGGTGCGGGCAGGCCGGGTAGAGCACGCGCAGCAGGATGCCGAAGCCTTCACGCAGCACGGCGGCGTCTTGAGCGCTGGTGCCCTTGTGGCCTTCCAGGGCGTTGAGCAGCTTCATGCCGCCCGACACCACGGTGTTGTACTGCATGCGCTCGTAGTCGTAGCTGACCTGCTTGAGCACCACATACACCTCGCGGCGCAGGGCCTTGGCCTCGGCGCTCAGCTCGGCCTGCACCACGGCGCCGGCGTCTTTCAGCACGGCGCCGTGCCGGGCGCCGAAGTTCCACACCCGCTTGACGAAGCGGTGCGCGCCTTCCACGCCAGCGTCGTTCCACTCCAGCGTCTGCTCGGGCGGCGAAGCGAACATGGTGAACAGGCGGGCCGTGTCGGCACCGAAGGTGTCGATCAGCTGTTGCGGGTCGATGCCGTTGTTCTTCGACTTCGACATGGTGCCCACGCCTTCGTAGTCGATGGCGGTGCCCACGGGCAGTTCGCCGTCGGCGCTGTCCACGGCGTTGATCAGCCTGGCGCCGATCACCTTGCCGCCTTCGTCGAACACGTGCTCGACATCGTGCGGCCAGAAGTACTCCTTGCCACCCTTGGCCGTGCGACGGCTGTAGATGTGGTTGAGCACCATGCCCTGGGTCAGCAGCTTCTTGAAGGGCTCGTCCACCTTGATCAGGCCCAGGTCACGCATGACCTTGGTCCAGAAGCGGGCGTACAGCAGGTGCAGGATGGCGTGCTCGATGCCGCCGATGTACTGGTCCATGCCGCCATCGGCCATCCAGTAGTCGGTGCGGCCATCGACCATGGCGCCGTGGTTGTCGGCGCAGGTGTAGCGCAGGAAGTACCAGCTCGAATCCACGAAGGTGTCCATCGTGTCGGTTTCGCGCTGGGCGGGCTTGCCGCACTTGGGGCAGCCCACGTTCAGGAAGTCCAGGCGCTGCTTGAGCGGGTTGCCGCTGCCATCGGGCACCACGTCTTCGGGCAGGCGCACGGGCAGGTCGGCCTCGGGCACGGGCACGGGGCCACAGTCGGCGCAATGGATGATGGGGATCGGGGTGCCCCAGTAGCGCTGACGCGAGATGCCCCAGTCGCGCAGGCGCCAGGTGGTCTTTTTCTCGCCCACGCCCTTGGCG
>JBEGRT010000017.1:0-4964 GCA_041180305.1 Pseudomonadota bacterium | reverse complement strand
TGAGTGCCACCGGCAACTGGGCCCCGGTTGGCGCACAAACCGCGGGTGCACTTGCTGCGCCACGCGCCGGCGCCAATGCCAACGCGAACACTCCGCACCGCGCGGCCTTCACCTTCAACCTGGACCTGCAGAACACCGGCGGCCTGCTGGGTCGGCTGGGCCTGCCGCAAACGCTCAAGGGTGGCAAGGGCAAGCTCAGTGGGCAGGTGGCCTGGCTGGGCTCGCCCCTGGAGCCCAACGCCGCCTCGCTCAATGGCGAGATGAAGGTGGCCATCGACGAAGGACAGTTCCTGAAGGTGGAACCAGGCATGGCCAAGCTGCTGGGCGTGCTGAGCCTGCAATCCCTGCCACGGCGCCTGGTGCTGGATTTCCGAGACGTGTTCCAGCAGGGCTTTGCCTTCGACCGCATCGAGGGCGATGTGCGCGTGACGCAAGGCGTGGCCGACACGCGCAACCTGCGCATGCGCGGGGTGCAGGCCCTGGTCCTGATGGAAGGCCAGGCCGACCTGGGGCAGGAAACCCAGAACCTGCGCGTGTTCGTGGTGCCCGAAATCAATGCGGGCACGGCCTCGCTGGCCTATGCCGCCATCAACCCGGCCATCGGCCTGGGCACCTTCATCGCCCAGGTGCTGCTGCGCAAGACGGTGGTGGAAGCCAGCACGCGTGAATTCACGGTCAAGGGCACCTGGGCCGACCCACAGGTCGAGCGCGTGCCCCGCACCTCGGTGCCGGCCGCCGACCTGCCCCAAGGCGCCAACACCCCTGCGCCTGCCGCCGCCACCGCACCCAAGGCACAATCTGGCAATCTTTCAGGCAGTTGAAGCGCCCGACCATGCAACGCAAACCCGTCAAGCATTCCCTGTGCTCTCGCCGGCAGTGGCTGGCCATGGCGGCGGCCTCGCCCCTGGCGCTGGCCGCCTGCAGCAAGGAGCAAAGCGCCAGCGCGCCCGACCTGCCTTTCACCACGCTCGACGGCAAGACGCATCGCGTGTCTGACCTGAAGGGCGAGGTCACCCTGGTGAACTTCTGGGCCACGAGTTGCTCGACCTGCGTCAAGGAAATGCCCGAACTGGTGGCCACTCACCAGAAATTCCAGGCGCAGGGCTACCGCACCCTGGCCGTGGCCATGAGCTATGACCCTCCGGCCTACGTGATGCAGTTCGCCGAAAGCCGGCAACTGCCTTTCCAGGTGGCCATCGACCACACGGGCGATCTGGCCAAGGGCTTTGGCGATGTGCAGCTCACCCCCACCAGCTTCCTGCTGGACAAGCAAGGCCGCATCGTCAAGCGCTATGTGGGCGCGCCCGATTTCGCAGCCCTGCACCAGCTGATCGGCGAACTGTTGCGCGCCTGACGCGCACCGTGACAGCCTGAGGCCCGGGCCTCAGCCCACCCGGGTCAGCTCGTGCACCAGTGCCGAGGGCAGTGAATCCAGCAAGGCTTCGCGGCCCACACGCGCCATGCCCGTGGGGCTCTGGTCGGACAGCTCGAACAGGCGCCCTTCTTCCAGCACCTCGATGGCCACCACGTCGGGCGCATCGAGGCGGATGCTCTGGAGCAGCTGATCAAGACGCATGCCCTTGAGCGATGACTCGAAGATCAGGGCATGAGGCAGGGCATCGCGGCAGAAGGTGACCGCCTCGGTGACGGTGGACACAAAGTCGACCACCAGGCCCATGGCCCGCATCGATTCGCGGATCAGCAGGCGCAGGTCGCGCCGCGCGGCCACCACCAGCACATGGCTGCCCGCCAGCGGACGCGAATTGAGCGTGCTGGAAAAACCAGGCGCTTCGGCCTGCAGCTCGATCGCATCGTCGAGCAGGGTGTGGGGCACGGTGCCCGGGAATTCGATCTGGACATCGACATGCCAGGGCATGACCGAGCGCTGCACCTGCAAGCCCATGTTGCGGGCGTACTGATCGGCCAGGTGCCATGACAAGGCCTGCAGCCCCTCGGGCGCTGGCACCTCGCCTTCTCCGGCCTCGCCCGCCCACTGATCGATCGCCCCGGTGACCACACGCAGGCGCAAGATGCCGTGGGCCGGCCAGGGTTGCATGGACAGGGACCACTCGATGGCGCCACGGGCGCATCCCATGGCCCAGTCGACCAGGCCATTGAGCATGGCAAACAGCATGGACGCATCGACCCGCACTTCGACAGGCGCCAGGGTCTGGTGCACCGTGATGCCGCGTGCCTGCAATTCGCGCGACCGATGGGACAGCACCGACTGCAGGGTGTGGGTCAGGTGAATGCGCTCGTGACTGGGATGCACCCGGCCTGTGGCCAGGCGGGTGATCTGCTGGCACTGGATGCCTGCCTGTCGCGCCTGGGTGACTTCACCGAGCAGCGCCCGCAAGCCAGCCCGGTCGATCTTGCCCGTGCCCACCAGGGCGTCAATGCGCTCCAGTGCGGTCGTGAGGGGCTCAGCCAGTTCGCGTCCTACCTGCGCCAGCAACTCCTGGAAGCGCATCAGCTCGGCCTGCGTTTTCTGCAGCACCGCCTGATCGATCGACTGACCCTCGGTGCCAACCTGCGCCCCGGCCGAGTCCATGCCCGTCAAGGTGTCGGGAGACCACAGGAAAGTCGGTTCTGATCGCTCCATGGCAGGATGTGTGGGTGAGGGGCTTCGAAGCCCGAAGTGTGGACGTTGGCAAAAAGGGCGTCCATCCCCGGCACGGGTGAAACCCCGAAGGCCGTATTTCACCCAATGGAACCAAGATGCGCAAGACCGCACCTGCTCGCCACATGGTTGGTGGCGTGGCCATGGTCATCGGTGGCCTGGCGACTCTGCTGACCGGCTGCAGCCCCGCGCTGGACTGGCGCCAGCTCAGCCCGACCGAAGCCCCTGGCCTGACGGTGAGCTTTCCTTGCAAGCCCGATGTGCTGACCCGCGCCCAGCCCCTGGCCACCCTGGGCCCCGCCCCCGTGCCACTGACGCAGTGGCAATGTGAGGCCGATGGCATCCGCTGGACCCTGATCCGCACCCATGCCGACACCCCTGAGCAACGACTGAAACTGCTGCAGGCCCTGCGTGAAGGGCTGGCACGCAACATGAGCCCGCCAGAGGGGCAAGCGGCCACGCTGGCGCGCGTCGGGGCCCTGAAACAGCCTGCCACCCGCACGCCCCACCCGGATGAAGGCGTGTACCTGCTCACTGGCGCCCTGCCCGCCATCGACGCCCCACCCCGACCCATGCAGGTGGTGCTGTGGCAATTCAGCAAGGGCATGGACCTGTACCAGCTGGGCGCCTGGCACCCGACGTTGCGGCCGGACGACCCGCGGCTCACGGCATTTTCCGAAGGTGTCAATTTTCGTGAATGACCGGCCGATAATCACCCCTGTATGCCAGGCTTGCTGATCATTGCCCATGCGCCCCTCGCGACCGCCCTCCGGCAGGCCGCGGCGCACACCTTTGCCGACGCGGCCGAGCAGATCGCCGCGCTCGACGTGCAGCCCAGCCTGAGCTGCGAGGAAATCGAGGCCCAGGCCCGCATCCTGCTGGCCGGCCTGACCGAGCGAGACGAGCGCCGTGAAGCCCTGGTCCTGACCGATGTGTTTGGCGCCACCCCGTGCAACGTGGTGCAGCGCCTGGCCGACGGGCAACACATCAAGGTCATCACCGGCGTGAACGTGCCCATGCTGTGGCGCGCCCTGAACTACCGACACGAACCCCTTGACACCCTGGTCACGCGCGCCGTGGCTGGCGGCACCCAGGGCGTGATGCAGATCGCCTCGCCACGTCCGCAAAACCAGGCGATCCACCCGAGCCATGATCAAGACCACCGTCACCATCAGCAATAAGCTGGGCCTGCACGCCCGTGCTTCGGCCAAGCTCACCAAGCTGGCCAGCAGTTTCCCCTGCGATGTCTTCCTGACCCGCAACGACCGCCGCGTGAACGCCAAGAGCATCATGGGCGTGATGATGCTGGCCGCCGGGCTGGGCACCACCGTCGAACTCGAATGCGACGGCACGAAAGAGCAGGAAGCCAGCAACGCCCTCGTCGCCCTGATCAACGACAAGTTCGGCGAAGGCGAGTGAACACCTCAGGCCCACAGGCCTGTTTTTGTCTCGGGAAGACCACATTTCCGGTCAAACCCTGAGCCTGATCCCCCGTCTGCGGAGGCCACGCAGCGCCATGAAGGCTTGACACTTCATGTTTCACATTCAGATTCGGTGCGCCGGGTCGATGTCCTACAGGCCCGAACGTCACAACTGAGGAATTCCCATGCAAAGCCCCAAGAAGTCGACCCTTTCCATGACGCTGGTGGCGGGCGCCGTGGCAAGTGCCCTGGCCCTGTCGGCCCAGGCCGCTGAAAACCGCGCCCAGCGCTACACCGCAGGCCTGGGTGGCACCGACATGACCACCATGCTCACCCCGGGCTGGTACGGTCAGGTGGCCGCCATCCACTACCACGCCACCAAGCTGAAAGATGCCAATGGCGACACCGTGGGCGCCCTGAGCAGTGGCTCGGTCAGCGCGGCACAGGTCGGTCAGGCGGCTGGCGGCGCCCTGGCAAACACCCCGTTCGCAGGTCTGGCGGCCACGGCAGCCACCAATGTGGCCAACCGCGTGGGCGCTTCCGGGCTGCAATACACCACCAACCTCAACAGCATCCGCACCGATGCCTACGTGCTGCTGCCCCGCCTGACCTACATCAGCGGCAACAAGATCCTGGGTGCCCATGTCGGCTTCACCGTGATGCTGCCCATCATCGAGCGCCAGACCCGCATCAATGGCAGCAACAGCTTCGTCGACCAGACCGCCAACATCGCGGCGGGCTACAACGACACCAACGCCACCATCAACGCGGCCGCCCCCACGGCCGCCGCGGGTGTCAACGCCGGCATCCAGTCGAACGTGAACAGCCAGGTGGCTGCCTCGCTGGCCGGTCGTTCGGGCTCGCGCGCCGGCCACGGCGACCTGGAATTCGCCCCGGTGTTCAACTGGGAAATCGGTGATCAC
>JBEGRT010000016.1:0-2947 GCA_041180305.1 Pseudomonadota bacterium | reverse complement strand
GCGCGAAGCTCGGCCCAGGGCAAGACCACGTGGGTGCCGCGGCATGCGCGGGCGGCTTCGGGGTAGATGTCGGGCGCAACCGCCAGGCCCTGGTCGGTGGGCCACATCAGCCAGTCCTGCGGGCCGGGGGCATGGGTCAGGTCGGCGGCGCGGCATTGGCCGCGTTCGCATTCGTAGCGTTCAAGCACCAGGGCGTCGCAGGCGGCGTCGTCAGGGCTGCCTGCCCGGTCGGCCTGGCGGGCGACAAACGCCTTCAGGGCCAGGGCGGGCAGCAGGTCGGTGCGTTGCAGGTCCAGCGGTGCACCTGGCTGGCCCACCATGCGGAACATGGGCGCCCAGCGGTGGGGCTGGCCCGTGCGCAGGTTGAACGTGGTCGCCTCGAAGCCACCTGCCGGGTGGGCTGCGCCGGCGAAGTAAAAGCCGTACGAGCGGGTGACGGTGACCCAGCGCGGGTTGGCGAACACCACCTGCAGGCTGTCGGTGTGGTCCACGGCCGTGAGCCAGTCGCGCACGCGTTCGCCCCATTGCTGCTGCAGCTGGGCGTTGATGCGCTGACGGGCCTGGGGGGTGCCGCCAGCCGTCAGCTGCACGGTGCGCACGTCGGAGCGCGGGTCGAGCTGGGTCAGCCAGCGGGCCGGGCCCATCTGGCCGCCGGGGCGGGTTTCCGCGCGGATGCCCCGAAAGCGAGCCTGTTCGTAGGGGTCGTGCAGGGCGCTGGCGCTGGGTGTGTAGCCCGACACGCGCCGCAGCACGATGCCTTCACTGGGCAGGGGGTGGCCGTCCTTGGGCTGGCGGGCCTTCCACTGGCCGCCTGTGCGTGCAGGGCTGTCGGGCAAGGTCCAGCGGGCGGCGGGTGCCTCGCAAGGCTCGAAGGGCAGGGCCTCGGACGGGTCGCATTCGTGCAGCACCAGGGGCTGGCCCGACTGGATGGCCTTCACGGCCGGGCCCCACAGCAGGCGGTCACGGCCCACGGCCTGGTCGAAGTAGCGGCCCACCAGGCGCTGTTGCTCGTCGGGGTACAGGGCCACCGTCACCTGGCGTGCGCCGATCTGGCCCTGGTACAGCCCGGCCCAGGGCGTGGCAGCCGCCGGGGCCGCCGCCGGCCACAGGGCTGCCAGCAGGCCTGCGCGGCTCAGGGCGCGGGCGATCAGGGCACGGACGATCAGGGGGCGGGCAGGGGTGCGGCGGTTCGTCATGGCAGGGGCGTGGGCATCCAGCGGCGCGCCTCAGGCCGAGGGCGCTTCGGCCAGCAATTGTCGCAGTGCGGTCAGGTCGCCGCGCTCGGTGCGCCCCCGGGCGTCGGGCTTGAGCGCCCCGCGGATGTCGTCGGCGTCCAGGATGGTCAGGTGCACACCGATGTGCTCGCCCAGGGCCGGGCAGTTCACGCTCATGCTCAGGCGGTCGACATCGCCTCGGGGGCCGGGTGCGCTGGATACGTCGTATTCCACGCCCTTGCTGATCAGCAGGATCTCGGCCGACTTGCTGTCGTCGCAGTACAGCTGCAGGTGGATGTCGTTCAGGCGCGTGGCCGTGCCGCGCCACACGGCGCCGGTCAGGTGGGGGCGAAATTCAGCCAGGCGCTCCATCCATACCACGGCCAGTTCGCGCAACGCGCGCAGCTCGGCCGGCTGGGTGTCGGCGCAGAACAGCGTGATGTACTCGGCCACCGCGTCTTCCAGCTGCTGGTTGTCGGGCAGTTCGGCCCGCCCGTTCAGGCCCAGCTGCTTGACGGCGCGGCGCTTGGCCGGGCCGTACTCCAGGCCTTCTTCCACCACCAGGCGGGCAGCGGTGGCGGCGATTTCTTCGGTGACGTGAGCGTTCATGCCCCGATCATGCCGCAAGCACCTCCACGGGCGTGGCACTGAAGGCGGCGTTGCCGCTGATGCCGTCGGTGAGCTGGTCGTCGGTCAGGTCATTGATGGACACGCCCGCATGGGCCTGGGCCACCCGCATCTGGGTGCCGGCACGGCCATGGCCCCAGCCGTGCGGCAGGCTGACCACGCCAGGGCGCATGTCGGGCGTGATGTGCACGGGTGCCTGCACCTCGCCCACGCGCGAGGCAATGCGCACCACCTGGCCTTCGCTGAGCTGGCGGGCCTCGGCGTCGGCCGGGTGCATGAACAGCGTGCAGCGCGGCTTGCCCGACACCAGGCGCTCGGTGTTGTGCATCCACGAGTTGTTGCTGCGCACGTCGCGCCGGCCGATCAGGCGCAGGGCCGTGGGGCTGGCGGGCTCGGTCACGAAGGCCTGCACCAGGCGTGGCAATTCCTGCGCGATGCGGTCGGGCATCAGGTTCACGCGGCGGTTCTGCTTTTTCAGGGCGTCGACCAGTTGTGGCTCCAGCGGGCCCAGGTCGATGCCTTCGGGGTGCTGCTTGAGTTCGTCCCAGGTCACGCGGGCGCCCTTGCGGCCCAGGCCCAGCTGCAGCAGGCGCTTGGGGCTCAGGCGGGTCAGGGCCGCGCGCATGGCCATGCCCTTGAGGCGGCCCAGGGTGCTTTTGCTTTCCACGCCCCACAGGCGGCGGGCGTAGCGGCGGGCCAGCTCGCTGTAGATCTGCCAGTCGTGCAGGCTGCCGTCGGCCGGGGCGACCACGGGCTCGCTGTAGCGGGCCACGTTGCGCACGGCCAGGTGCAGGAAGACCAGGTCGTAGTGGTCGTGCTCGACGAAGCAGGTGGGCGGCAGGATCACGTCGGCATGGCGGGTGGTCTCGTTGATGAAGAAGTCGATGGCCACCATGAAGTCCAGCCCTTGCAGCGCGCGGTCGAGCTGCTGGCCATTGGGGGTGGACAGCACCGGGTTGCCGCACGAGGTGATCAGGGCGCGCACCTGGCCCTGGCCGGGCGTGAGCATTTCTTCGGCCATCACGGCCACGGGCAACTCGCCGTTGAACTCGGGGGCGCCGCGCACGCGGCTGCGCCACACGTCGAAGTGGCCCTTGCCCATCAGG
>JBEGRT010000015.1:0-2553 GCA_041180305.1 Pseudomonadota bacterium | reverse complement strand
CGGCGCATCGCCCAGAACCAGATCAAGCTCGACGCCGGCAAGGGCAGCCAGAAGACCAAGCGCAAGCGCATGGGCTGGAGCGATGACTACCTCCAAGCGCTCTTCGGCTTGACTCCAGCCTAACTCAGCCATGCACAAATTTCGAGCGATGGCTGATGCAATCGCCCTGGTACGCGGTGCAGGCGGCGAAGGCTTGTGGTTTGCTTGTGACATCACCAACCCTGCCGACCTTGCCAAGGCGCTCGACGCAGCCCGAGAGAGCTTTGGCGATCTGCTCATCCTGGTCCATTGCGCAGGCATCTACCCAATGCAGGCCATCGAGCACATCAGCTTCGACGATTGGCGGCGCGTTTTCTCGGTCAATGTGGATGCCATGTTCCACTTGGTTCAAGCCATGCTTCCCGGGATGAAGGCCAAGCAATGGGGGCGCATCGTGAGCTTCGCTTCCAACACCTTTCACGCCGGGGTCCCCATGCTTTCACACTACATCGCAAGCAAGGGCGCCGTCGTAGGCTTCACGCGCGCGCTGGCGGCGGAGCTGGGCGCGCATGGCATCACAGTGAATGCGATTGCGCCGACGCTCGTGCGCACCCACACCACGGAGTCCACGCTGGAGCCTGGGTTCTTCGACTTCATTGCCCAGCTTCAATCCATCAAACGTACGTCGGTGCCGCAGGACTATGCAGGCGTGGTGTCGTTCCTGACCTCTGACGATGCCGCATTCATGACAGGGCAGACCTTGGTTGTTGATGGCGGCTGGATCTGCAGCTGAGTGAACCGCCCCGGGAATTGAGGAGGCTCCAACACTTGAGAAGATGGAGCCATGAAGAAGACGAACAAGTTCTCGCCGGAGGTGCGTGAGCGTGCCGTGCGGCTGGTGTGCTGGTCTAATTTCCCTGGACACCGAGATAGGTGCGTAAGCTCCCCCTGCAAGTAGACTGTGCTGGTCAAGTTTTTTCGGACACAGCGATAGGTTGTGTGAGTGCCGATTGCTGCTCGAAGGCATTGGGTGGCAGGGCGGATTCAACCGGTCGTCGCAACACCATCTTTCAGGACGAAATGAAGATGGGAAGACCACCAGGCTGGATACACAAGAAGACAGGACGAGATCCGATGAGGTCGCCCGGTGCGCCGTCACTGCAGCGCGAGACGGAACGGCGTTTCTGGACATTCATCGCCACGGGCATCACCACCGAGAAGGCAGCACTGTCCGTGGGCGTCTCCCAGGCTGTCGGCGCGCGATGGTTCAGGCATCGTGGCGGTATGCCACTGTCTATGTCCGCCTCCACCTCCGGTCGATACCTGTCGTTTGCAGAGCGCGAGGAGATCGGTCTGCTGCACACCCAGGGTCTGGGCGTGCGAGAGATCGCACGTCGTATCGAACGCAGTCCGTCAACAGTCTCGAGGGAGCTCAGACGCAACGCAGCCACACGCGGTGGTTGCCTGCTGTACCGGCCATCGGTGGCGCAGTGGAAGGCGCAGCGCGCTGCCAGTCGGCCCAAGGTGTCCAAGCTGCTGATCAACCCGACCTTACAGCGGTACGTCCACGATCACTTGGCGGGGAATGTTCGAGATGCAGCGGGGCAATCGGTTCCGGGCCCTCGTTCGGCGCCATTCAAGGGCCGCAACAAGCCTCACCGCGGTGACCGGGCGTGGGTCAATGGTTGGTCGCCAGAGCAGATCGCCCAGCGGCTGCGCCAGGACTTCCCAGACGACGAATCGATGCGTATCTCGCACGAAGCCATCTACCAGGCGCTCTACATTGCCAGCCGAGGCGCACTCAGTCGGGAATTGGTTGGCTGTCTGCGAAGGGGGCGTGCACTGCGGGTTCCGCGCGCACGAACTCGGGCTACGGCTTGGGCACACGTCAGCGAGGAGGTAATGATCACGCGTCGTCCGGCTGAAGCCGAAGACAGGGCTGTTCCTGGACACTGGGAGGGAGACCTCATCATCGGTCTGAATCGTTCGGCCATTGGAACCTTGGTCGACCGGTCGACTCGGTTCACCATGCTCGTCCACCTTCCTCGGCAGGATGGATATGGTCACATCGCGCGCAAGAAGAATGGACCGGCGCTGGCGGGCTACGGCGCGGTCACCATGACCGACGCGCTCAAGGAGATGGTGAAGCACTTGCCACAGGCGCTGCGCCGATCATTGACATGGGATCGGGGCAAAGAGCTCTCCGACCACCGCCGACTGACCAACGAGTCCGGATTGAAGGTCTTCTTCGCCGCTCCACGAAGCCCCTGGCAGCGGGGCACGAACGAGAACACCAATGGCTTGCTCCGTCAGTACTTCCCGAAAGGGACCGATCTGTCGCGCTGGAGCGCAGCACAGATCAGTGCAGTGGCGAACACGCTCAACGACCGGCCACGTAAGATCCTTGGCTGGCGAACACCGGCCGAAGTGATGCGTGATCATTTGGCCAAGTGCCAATGACCCGGTGTTGCGACGACCGGTTGAATCCGCCTTGCGAGCCACGGTCCGAATGACAGATCAGCCCGTCGTCGGCTGCGGGCTGACGGGCATGGAGGGCCTGCTCCAGCGCGTCGA
>JBEGRT010000014.1:0-5233 GCA_041180305.1 Pseudomonadota bacterium | reverse complement strand
ACCACACCGCGCCCGCCGATCACCACGGGCAGGCCCTGCAGCTGCGGGTAACGCAGCAGTTCGACCGACGCGTAAAAGGCGTCCATGTCCAGGTGGGCGATCCAGCGTTGCGGCATGGCCGCCAGCATGCCAGAGCCCAGAGGCTCAGCGCGGCGTGTCGGACTCTTTCATGCGCCGCACCACCAAGGCCTGGCTGCGTGCCAGGGCTTCGTCCACGGTGCCCGGGTCGGTCAGCAGGCTGGCCAGCTGCTGGCCCACCGCCGTGCCGATCGACTGGAACTCAGGGATGGTCACGAACTGGATACCCACATACGGCGACTTGGGCAGCGTGCTGTCACGCGGGTCGGCCTTGGCAATGGCCTCCTCCTCGATCGCGGCGTGGCGCGCCTGCTGCCTGAAGGCCGGGTTGGCATAGGTGCTGCGGCGGGTGCCGCCCGGCACGGCGCCCCAGCCCTGGGTGGCGGCCACGCGCTGCAGGTAGGCCTTGGAGGTGGCCCAGCGCACGAAGGCCTGCGCCTGAGGCTGCTGGCGCGAGGAATTCGGCACGGCCAGCGACCAGACCCACAACCAGCTGGCCCCCTTGGGCGTGCTGGCCACCGGCGCGTGCAGAAAGGCCACCTTGCCGGCCACTTTCGAGCGCTTGGGGTTGTCCACGAAGCCCCCGGCCACGGTGGCATCCACCCAGATGGCGCACTTGCCTTCGGTGAACAGCGTCAGGTTCTCGTTGTAGTTGTTGGCCACCGCCGCAGGTGGGCCGTACTTGCGCAGCAGGTCAGCGTACAGGCTCACGGCATCCTTCCACGGGCGGGTGGTGAGTTGCGGCTGCCACTTCATGTCGAACCATTGACCACCATGCGTGTTCACCATGGTGGTGATCAGGGTGATGTTGGCGCCCCAACCCGCCTTGCCACGCAGGCAGATGCCGTACACGCCTTGCTTCGGGTTGTGCATCCGGGCGGCGGCGTCCTGGATCTGGGCCCAGGTGGGCTGCGAGGGCAGCTTGATCCCGGCCTTGTCCAGCAAGTCGCTGCGCACCATGGTCATGCTGCTTTCGCCATAAAACGGCGCGGCCATCAGCTTGCCATCGACCGTGAGCGCCGAACGCACGGTGGGCAGCAGGTCATCAACCTGCCAGGCCACGTCGGGCTGGATCGGGGCCAGCCAGCCCTTGCGGCCCCAGATGGGCGCCTCCAGCGCGCCGATGGTCAGCACGTCGAACCGGCCCGCGCGGGTGGCGATGTCGGTGGCCACCTGCTGGCGCAGCGATTCTTCATCCAGGGTGACCCAGCGCAGCTTCACGCCCGGGTTGGCTTCTTCGAACTCATGGCTCAGGCCCTGGAGCGTGATCATGTGCCCGTTGTTCACAGTGGCAATGACCAGCTCGGCCGCCGGCGCCACCAGGGGCATCGCCAGGGTGAGCGCCAGGGACAGCCGGGTGACGACGGAGGGTTTCACGTGAATTGCTCCCGAATCGGACCTTTCGGCGCATTGTGCGCCAAGCACTGTCGTTTGGTTTGCACATCAGATCCGATACACAGACGTAATCCACAGCGCTAGACTGTTTGAATTCACCGCCGGGCCTTCTGGATGTCGACGGACCACACAACAAACATCCCCAGCAAACACCCCGCACACCGCAGCATGCGCACGCGGTCGGCCGTCATCATCGGGCTGACCGGACTGGTGTTTGCCGTGGGGCTGACCCTCTTCGTCGAAATCGACCAGCGCGCGCAGCTCACGCGCACCATCAGCGAGAGCAGCCGGCGCGAAGCGCAGTTCCTGGGGCACAGCATCAGCATGTCGCTCAAGGAGCGCGTGCTGCAGATCCGCCAGGTGGCGGCCATGCCCGAGGTGTCCAGCGGTCTGGGCGATCTGGGCAAGATGCGGCTGGCCCTTGAACAGGTTCGCAATTACCACAACGAACTCACCTGGCTGGGCATCGTCAACCGCAAGGGCGAGGTGGAGGTGGCCACCGGTGCCTGGCTGGAAGGCCAGACCCTCACCTCCCGGCCCTGGTTCACCGAAGGGCTCAAGGGGGTCTGGGTGGGCCAGCCCCGCCCCGCGGGCGAGCTGGCCGACAAGGTGCCTCGTGACCCCGATGGCTCGCCACCGCTGTTCATGGACCTGGCGGTGCCCATCATCGATTACGAAGGCCGCACCATCGGCGTGGTCACCGCCATGCTGGACTGGTCCACCGTGCGCGAACAGCACCGCGCCATGACCAGCAACCAGGGTGAAATGGGCGTGCACAGCTTCCTGATCTCGCCCACGGGCGAGGTCACGATCGGCGAACCCGAACAGATCGGCAAGCACCTGGATGTGCCCGGCCTGCCTGCCGTGATGGCCAATGGCAGGGCCGAAGTCATCGACTGGCCCGATGGCAAGGCCTACCTGACCGCCGCCGCGCCCATCCGCCTGATGGACGACCCCAACGCGCCGGCCTGGACCCTGGTGCGCCGCCAGGAGGCCAGCCAGGCCCTGGCCCCGGTGGCCCGCGCACGCGACCGCGTGCTGGGCGCCGCCTTGCTGATGTCGCTGATGTTCATGGCCGTGAGCTGGGTGATCGCCGGGCGCATTGCCAACCCCTTGCGGGAACTCTCGCGCACGGCCCTGCGCCTGAGAGCGGGAGACCAGGTGGAATTCCCTCCTGATCAGGACTCACTGCCCACCGAACTGCGCACCCTGACCAATGCCTTGCGGGACATGGAAGGTTCTCGCCAGGCCCAGCTGAGCCAGTTGCAGGCCAGCACCACGCGCTTTCGTGCGCTGATCGACACCATCCCGGAAGGCCTGGTGGTGGCCCAGGACGGCCAGATCCAGCTGATCAACCGGGCCTGCATGACCATGCACCATGTCGACCAGCCCGACCGACTGCTGGGGCAGCCTGTGCTGTCGCTGTTCACGGCCGCCGAACAGGTCCGCATGATCCAGCAGCTCGGACAACTGGGCCATCAGGATCACCTGCCCACCTTCGACACCACCCTGCAACTGGCCAATGGCGAGACGCTGCCGGTCAAGGTCAATGCCTGGGCCGTCAACACAGGCACGGCGCGCGCCCAGCACCTGCTGATGGAAGACATCAGTGAACGCCAGCGCCTGCAATCCGAACGCGAGCGCTATCAACAGGACCTGGAGCAACAGATCCGTTCGCGCACCCTGGAGCTGCAGCAGGCACGGGACAAGGCCGAATCGGCCAACCGGGCCAAGAGTGCGTTCCTGGCGAACATGTCGCACGAGATCCGCACCCCGATGAACGCCATCATCGGCATGACCTACCTGCTGCGCGAGCGGCCCAACCCGGCCGAAGATGCCAAGCGCCTGGGCCTGATCGCAGAAGCCTCCGAGCACCTGATGCGGCTGCTCAACGACGTGCTGGACTTGTCGAAGATCGAGTCGGGCAAGATGACCCTCGAATCCATCGACTTCAGCCTGGCCGCCACGGTGGCCCGCTGCATGGAGCTGGTCAGGGACAAGGCCCAGGCCAAGGGGCTGAAGCTGATCGTCGATCGACACCACGACCAGGACACCATCGCCGGCGATCCGACCCGCCTGTCGCAGGCGCTGCTGAACCTGCTGAGCAACGCGGTGAAGTTCACCGCACAAGGCTCGGTGACCCTGCGCGTGCTGCCCACCCTGCTCGATGGCGGCGCACCCGGCATTCGCTTCGAGGTGCAGGACACCGGCATGGGCATCTCGGCCGAACAGCTGCAACGCATCTTCGAGCCCTTCGAGCAGGCCGACAATTCAACCACCCGGCGATATGGGGGGTCTGGCCTGGGCCTGACCATCACCCGCAGCCTGGTCGAACAGATGGGCGGCCGCCTGGGGGCCAGCAGCCAGCCCGAACAAGGCAGCGTGTTCTGGTTCACCGTGCCAGCCCAGGAGGCCATGGTGGCTGCGCCTGAGGCACCCGTCGATGCGGCTCAGAACACCCTTCGTGTCGATGCCGATGCCATCCTCAAGCAGTATCACCAGGACACACGCATCCTGCTGGTCGAGGACAACCAGGTGAATCGCCTGCTCGCGCAGGAGTTGCTCGCGATGGTGGGGATGAAGGTCGATGCCGTGTCGGATGGCGCGCAGGCGGTGGCCCAGGCCGCGCAGAACCAGTACGACATCGTGCTGATGGACGTGCACATGCCCGAGATGGATGGCCTGGAGGCCACACGGCGGATCCGCCAGAACACGCTCTACAGCAGTGTGCCCATCGTGGCCATGACCGCCTCCGTGATGGCCGAAGAGCGCGAAGCCTGCATCCACGCGGGCATGAACACCCTGATCGAAAAGCCGCTGGACGCCCGCAAGCTCTACGACACGCTGCTGCGGCTGTTGCGCACCTGACCCGTTCAGGGCGCCTTGCCGCGTGCAGGCTCCAGCCAGCGCCTGACCTGGATCTCGCGAACCAGCGGCGCGATCACCTCGCCTGCGCGAAAGTTCAGCAGGTTGTCGCGGTCACGCACAAAGCGAGGGCGCAGGTTGTACAGCGATTCGACCAGGCGCGAAGGCCCCCTCAGGGCGGCCACGGTGAAGTCATACCCGAAGTAGGCTTCACCACGCTCTTCGCCCGCGGTGTGCGCCACCTGCACCAACCAATCGCAGCCGGACGCTTTCCACTGGCGGTGGATGGTCTGACGCTGCAAGGGGGTCGCCTCAAAGGGCGCCTGAAAAAGCTGCACGCGGTAGCCTTTGTCCAGGAGGGCCCGCTCCAGGTGCGCGGTCACCTGCAGATCGAGGTCGTACCAGACCCTGGCGGCCTGGGCCTCGGGGCTGTCGGGGACCGAGGCTGGGGAATCGTCGCCCAGGCCTCCGGACAACATCACGCATGGCGCCGCTGCGGGGCTGGACGGCTCCTGGGCCCACACACACGCGGGCCAAACCAGGGCAACCCACAGGCACCCACCCACGACGCACAGGCGGCGCCTTGCACTGCTTGGTGTCACGACATGATCTCCATGAAACGGACGACAGTTTGCCAATGGCACGAAGTTTGCGAATCAGGGAACTCCATCAACCGACACCCCTGACACGACGAGGAGCCCGCACATGAACCGCGAAGACGTGACCGACCTGATTGTCCAGGCCAAGGTGCGCAAAGGCCTGAAATGGGCCGATGTGGCCCAGAAGGTGGGCCTGAGCAAGGAATGGGTGACGGCCGCCTGCCTGGGTCAGATGACGCTGACGCCCGAGCAGGCCGGCGTGGTGGCCGAGGTCTTCGAGCTGCCCGATGAGGCGA
>JBEGRT010000013.1:0-8588 GCA_041180305.1 Pseudomonadota bacterium | reverse complement strand
CTTCAGATGGGTTCACAGCACATCACTTTCGGCACAACAACTCCCTGGATGGATTGTGACAAGCCCTGATGACAGACCTGTGACACCCATCAAGGGGACTGTGACAGTGATGATGCCGTGTCAGTGGGCCGATTCCCAGTTGGGGCCTGCCCCCACTTCGGCCAGCAAAGGCACGCGCAGGGTGGCCACCGAGGCCATCAGGCGGGGCACTTCGGCTTTCACCCAATCGAGTTCGGCCTGGGGCACTTCCAGCACCAGTTCGTCGTGCACCTGCATGATGATGCGGCTGCCGCGCTGCTGGGCGTCGAGCGTGTCCTGCACGGCCACCATGGCCAGCTTGATCAGGTCGGCGGCGGTGCCCTGCATGGGCGCATTGATGGCCGCACGCTCGGCGCCCGCGCGGCTGGGGCCGTTGGGGCTGTTGATCTCGGGCAGCCACAGGCGGCGGCCGAACACGGTTTCCACATAGCCCTGGGCCTTGGCCTGGGCGCGGGTGTCGTCCATGTAGCGTTTGACGCCTGCAAAGCGCTGGAAGTAGCGGTCGATGTAGGCGTTGGCCGCGCTGCGCTCGATGCCCAGGTTGCTGGCCAGGCCGAAGGCGCTCATGCCGTAGATCAGCCCGAAATTGATCACCTTGGCGTAACGGCGCTGTTCGCTGCTGACCTGATCGACGGGCACACCGAACACCTCGGCCGCGGTGGCCTTGTGCACGTCCAGGCCCTCGGCGAAGGCCTTGAGCAGGTTCTCGTCTTGCGAGATGTGGGCCATGATGCGCAGTTCGATCTGCGAATAGTCGGCACTGACGATCACATGGCCCGGGGGTGCCACGAAGGCTTCGCGGATGCGGCGGCCTTCAGCCGTGCGCACGGGAATGTTCTGCAGGTTCGGCTCGTTGCTCGACAGGCGGCCGGTCACGGCCACGGCCTGGGCGTAGTTGGTGTGCACACGGCCGGTCTGGGCGTTCACCATCAGCGGCAGCTTGTCGGTGTAGGTCGACTTGAGCTTGGCCATGCCCCGGTATTCCAGGATGCGGGCCGGCAGCGGGTAGTCTTCAGCCAGCTTTTCCAGCACCTCTTCGTTGGTCGAAGGGGCCCCCGTGGCGGTCTTCTTGACCACCGGCAGGCCCTGCTTGACGAACAGGATCTCGCCCAGCTGCTTGGGCGACCCCAGGTTGAAGGGCTGCCCGGCCAGCTCGTAAGCTTCCTGCTCCAGCGCCACGATGCGCTGGGCCAGTTCATGGCTTTGCTGCTGGAGCAGGCTGGCATCGACCAGCACGCCATTGCGCTCGATGCGCTGCAGCACGCGCGAGGTGGGCATCTCGAAGCGCTGGTAGATGTCCAGCAACTGGGGCTCGGCCTGCAGGCGCGGCCACAGGGCCTGGTGCACGTGCAGGGTCAGGTCGGAATCTTCACAGGAATACTGCGCCGCGCGCTCGACCGGCACCTGGGCAAAGGGGATCTGCTGGGCGCCCTTGCCCGCCACCTCTTCATAGCTCAGGCCACTGCGGCCGGCGTGGCGCAAGGCCAGGTCTTCCAGGTTGTGCTTGCGGTGGGCTTCCAGCACATAGCTTTGCAGCATGGTGTCGTGGGCGTAGCCCTGCACCGCGATGCCGTGGTTGGCCAGCACATGGGTGTCGTACTTGATGTTCTGGCCCACCTTGGGCTTGCTGGCGTCTTCCAGCCAGGGCTTCAGGCGGCTCAGCACCTCGTCAAAAGGCAATTGCACGGGCGCATCCGGCCCCTCGTGGCGCAGCGGGATGTAGCAGGCCTCGCCCACCTTGTCGCTGAACGACAGGCCCACAATGCGCGCCTGCATGGGGTCCAGGCTGTCGGTTTCGGTGTCGAAGGCTGTCAGGTCGGCAGCGTTCAGGCGGGTCAGCCAGGCGTCGAACAGGGCCCAGTCGAGCACCGTGTCATAACGGGTGTTGGAAGGCGCAGGCGGCGCGGCATGGGCCGGGTCGGCGGCTTGGGCATCGTCGGGGCCCGGCAAGGCAAACAGGTCGTCCATGCCCGTGTCGGCCGCACGGGCTGCCGGTGAGGCTTTGGCTGCCTTGCCAGCTTTGCCGCCACCCAGCTGTTTTTCCAGCTCGGCCTTGGCGCTCTTGAACCCGAAGCGCGTGTAGAAATCCAGCAAGGCGGGCTGGTCGGGCTGGCGCAGGGCCAGGGCATCGAGCGAGGGCCATTCGGCCACGTGGCCGGCCAGGTCGCAATCGAGCTTCACGGTGATCAGGCGGCGCCCCTGGGGCAGCCAGTCCAGCGCCTTGCGCAGGTTGTCGCCCGTGGCGCCCTTGAAGCTGGCCGCCGCCGCGATGATCGCGTCCAGCGAACCGTGTTCGGTCAGCCACTTCACCGCGGTCTTGGGGCCCACCTTCTCCACACCGGGCACGTTGTCGACCGTGTCGCCGATCAGGGTCAGGTAATCGATGATGCGCTCGGGCGGCACGCCGAACTTGGCCAGCACGCCCGCTTCATCCAGCACCTCGGGTGGCTTGGCCATGGTGTTGATGAGCGACACGTGCGGGTTCACCAACTGGGCCAGGTCCTTGTCGCCCGTGGACACCACCACGCGGTGCCCGGCCTCGGCCGCGATGCGCGCCAGGGTGCCAATGGCATCGTCAGCCTCGATGCCGGGCACTTCCAGCACCGGCCAGCCCAGCAGCCTGACCACCTCGTGGATGGGCTCGATCTGCGCGCGCAGGTCATCGGGCATGGGCGGGCGGTGGGCCTTGTACTCGGGGTACCACTCGTCGCGGAAGGTGGGGCCCTTGGCGTCGAACACGCACACGGCATGTTCGGCGTTGATGTGGTCACGGATCCACGCCATCATGTTCACCACCCCATGGATGGCCCCGGTCGGGATGCCACCCGGGCCGCGCAGGTCGGGCATGGCATGGAAGGCCCGGTAGAGGTAGCTGGAGCCATCGACCAGCAGCATCACGGGGCGGTCGTTCTCAGGGGCTGGCGCAGCAGAAAGGGTGGCTGTGTCGGTCATGGCGTGATTGTCTCGCAAGCGCCCCGCCTCTCACGGCAGCTGCGCACTGGAAAGGCCATGAAAAAAGCCGCCCGAGGGCGGCTTTGGCGCAGCACGGCGCGAGGATCAGTTTTCGACGCCCAGACCCAGCCAGAACACCTGGGTGTTGCCCTGGGTCTTGGTGTGAAGCAGGTCGAAGCCCGAATAGAAACGCACGTAGTCGTTGAACTGATACGACAGGCCCAGGCCGACATAAGGCGCGAGAACCACATCCGACTGAGTCACCACCTGGCCACTGCCATAACCGGTGTGGTTGCGGGTGGCGACTCGGGCCAGACCGAAGCGGATGTGCTGGTTCAGGACCTGGAACAGCTCGTTGGTCCAGTCGAAACCGATGGCTTGCGCGCGGGTGGTGGTGCGGCGGTAGTTCTCCGTGTTGGCGGAAGCTGCGCCGTCCTTGATCACTTCACTGCCACCGAGGTAGTAAAAGCTCACTTCCACCGCCAGGTTCGGGGTCATGCGGTAGCCACCGAACACCTTGCCTCCCACCACAGGGCGGGTGCAGTCACCGTAGGAGCCGTAGCGCTCCTTGCAGTCGAACCCGGTGTTCAGCAGGCCAATGGCGCTGGCCGCATACAGCGTGCCCGGGCGGATGTACTGGTCGAGATCGAAAGCCGAGTCATCAGCAGCCTGAGCAGGCGCCATCACTGCCATCGACATCAGCGCGGCCAGGGCGGCCATCTTCAGACGGGGGGACGACATGGCGAGACGGTGGATGCTTTTCATGGTGAGGGCGGAGGGTGTGTGAGGGCAGGCCGCTCATTCAAGGGCGGCAACCGATGAAGTCTGCCACAGCCAAACCTACAATCACGCTCTCGCTTGCCCGCCCCCCCTGAGGGTTTACGCTCAATCATGGCCGTTTTCACCGAAGTCACCGTTGCCGAGGCCCAAGGCCTGCTGACCCGCCTGAACCTGGGCACTCTGCAGTCGCTCAAAGGCGCCACCTCGGGCATCGAGAACACCAACTATTTCGCAGACACCGACCAGGGCCGCTACGTGCTGACCCTGTTCGAGCGCCTGAGCTTCGAGCAGTTGCCCTTCTACCTGCAGCTGATGCGCCACCTGGCGCTCAAGGGCATCCCGGTGCCCGCGCCACAGCCCGATGCACAAGGTGAAATCCTGCACACCCTCAAGGGCAAGCCGGCCGCAGTGGTCACCCGCCTGGCCGGGCAGAACCAGCTGCAGCCGGGCGTCAACGATTGCGCCCAGGTGGGGGCCATGCTGGCCCGCATGCACGTGGCCGGCCAGGATTACCCGCTGCAGCAGCCCAATCTGCGCGGCCTGGCCTGGTGGAACGACACCGTGCCGGTGGTGCTGCCCTACCTGAACGAGACGCAGGCCGAGCTGATCCGCAGCGAGCTGGCGCACCAGCAACAACTGGCCGCCACCCCGGCGCACCAAGGCCTGCCGCGTGGCCCCGTGCACGCCGACCTGTTCCGCGACAACGTGATGTTCGATGGTGCCCAACTGTCAGGCTTCTTCGACTTCTACTTCGCCGGTTGCGACACCTTCGTGTTCGACATCGCCGTGTGCCTGAACGACTGGTGCATTGAACTGGCCACCGGCGCCCTGGATGCAGCCCGCGCGGACGCCTTCGTGCGCGCTTACGACCAGCAACGCGGCCTGAGCGAAGCCGAGGTGGCCGCCCTGCCTGACGCCCTGCGTGCAGGCGCCTTGCGCTTCTGGACCTCGCGCCTGTGGGACTTCCACCTGCCGCGCGAAGCCAGCATGCTGCAGCCGCATGACCCCACGCACTTCGAACGTGTGCTGACCCTGCGTCGCACCCAGCCCTGGGCCTGGCAGCGATGAAACTGATCGTCGTTCCCCCCAGCCGCGGCTGGCACTGGGCCCGTCAGGGCCTGCAGATGTGCATGAGCCAGCCCCTGGGCTTCGTGAGCCTGCTGGGCCTGGTGGCCACGCTGGTGATGCTGCTGATGGCGCTGCAGCTGTTCGGGCTGATCGCCGTGGTGGTGGCCATGCCCGCCTTGTGGATGTCGTTCATGCTGGCGGTGCGCCGGGTGATCGCTGGCGAGAAGATCGCGCCCTCGGTGCTGATCGAGCCCTGGCGCGCCAAGGAAGACCGCCTGCGCTGGCTGCAACTGGGGGGCCTGTATGCGGCCGGCACCTTGCTGGTGGTGCTGATTTCCAGCTGGGTGGGCCCCGACATCGAAGCCATCAGCGAGGTGGTGGAAGCCGGTGCCGACAACGCCGACCTGCTGGCCGATTCGGTCATGCTGGAAAGCATGGCCTGGCGCGCCTTGCTGGCGCTGCCTTTGAGCCTGGCCTTCTGGCACACACCCGCCTTGATGTTCTGGGGCCGCATTCCCCCGGTCAAGGCCTTGTTTTTCAGCGCCGTGGCCAGCTGGCGCAACCTGGGGGCCTTCGCGGTTTACGGGTTGGTGTGGCTGGGCGTGCTGGTAGCCACCGGCCTGCTGGTGCGCGTGATCGGCAGCGTGATCCCCGTGCCCTTCGTGGCCCAGGTGGCCACCGTGTTCGCGGGCATGTGGGTGGCTTCGGCCTTTTACGCCTCGCTGTACTTCACCGTGGTCGATTGCTTCGAGCCCAAGCACGATGGGCTTGAGGGCCCAGGCGACCTGCCAGGCGACAGCGGCAGCCAGGGCTCAGTCTGACAGGCGGCTCACGCCTTTCAGCGGGCAGGCGTAAATGGCATTGCGCAAGGCCGCGATGGCCTCGTAGCGCGTGAAGCTGCGGCGCCAGGCCAGCACCACGCGGCGTGTGGGCGGGTGGCCCTTGAAGGGCCGGTAGACCACATGGCTCTGCGGCTCAGGTGGCACGCTCAGCACCGGCACCACGGTCACGCCCATGCCGGCCGCCACCATGTGCTTGATGGTTTCCAGCGACGAGCCTTCGAAGCTCTTGCGGATGCCTTCGGCATTGCTGGAAAAGCGCGCGAACTCGGGGCACACCTCGAGCACGTGGTCGCGGAAGCAGTGGCCCGAACCCAGCAGCAGCATGGTCTCCTGCTTGAGCTCTTCGGCGTCAATGGCCTCGTGGGCCGCCAGCGGATGGCTCTTGGGCAAGGCCACCATGAAGGGCTCTTCGTACAGAGGGGCCATGGCCAGACCCGTGTCCGGGAAAGGCTCGGCCAGGATGGCGCAGTCGATCTCGCCCGTGCGCAGCATGTCCAGCAACTTGACGGTGAAGTTCTCCTGCAGCATCAGGGGCATCTGAGGCGTGCGTTCGATGCTCTGGCGCACCAGGTCGGGCAGCAGGTAAGGGCCGATGGTGTAGATCACGCCCAGGCGCAGGGCACCAGCCAGCGGGTCCTTGCCGCGCTTGGCGATCTCCTTGATGGCGGCGGCCTGCTCCAGCACCGCCTGGGCCTGGCGCACGATTTCTTCGCCCAGCGGCGTGACGCTGACCTCGGCATTGCCTCGCTCGAAGATCTTCACGTCCAGCTCTTCTTCGAGCTTCTTGACGGCCACGGACAGCGTGGGCTGGGCCACGAAACAGGCCTCGGCGGCACGGCCGAAATGGCGCTCGCGGGCCACGGCGACGATGTAGCGAAGTTCGGTGAGGGTCATGGCGGCATCTTAGGGGAAAGCGTTCCATCCCTGCACCCTCAGGGCTTCACGCCTTCAGGAACTCTTCCTTGCCGCCCAGCCAGCGCGCGATGTGCTGCCGCGCCGCTTCGGGGTGATCGCGCAACAGCACCTGGGCCGCATCGCGGGCACGCTCCAGCAGGGCCTGGTCTTCCATCAGGTCGGCAAAACGAAGCAGGGCTGCGCCCGATTGCCGCGCGCCCATGAACTCGCCAGGCCCGCGGATGTCCAGGTCGCGCCGGGCGATCTCGAAGCCATCGGTGGTTTCGGCCATGGCCTTCAGGCGCTGCTTGCCCTGGTCCGACAAGGGGGCACTGAACAACAGCACACACACGCTGGCCACCGAGCCACGCCCCACCCGGCCGCGCAGCTGATGCAACTGGCTCAAGCCGAAGCGCTCGGCATGCTCGATCACCATCAGGCTGGCGTTGGGCACGTCCACGCCCACCTCGATCACGGTGGTGGCCACCAGCACCGACAGCTCGCCCGCCGAGAACTTGGCCATGACCTCGGCCTTTTCGGCGGCGGGCAAGCGCCCGTGCAAGAGGCCCACACCATGGCCTGCCAGTGCCTCGCTGAGCTCCTGGTGGGTCTGCGTGACATTGGCCAGGTCCAGCGGTGCGCGGCGCTGTGACGCCCGCCCGGCCTGCTCGTCAGCCGCCTGGTCAGACGCTTCGGTTTCATCGATCAAAGGGCACACCCAGTACACCTGGCTGCCCTTGGCCACCTCGTCGCGGATGCGCTCGATCACCTCGGGGCGGCGGGCATCACCGAACACTCGCGTGACGATGGGCGTGCGGCCAGGGGGCAGCTCATCAATCGTCGACACATCCAGGTCGGCCAGGTAGGTCATGGCCAGCGTGCGCGGGATGGGCGTGGCGCTCATCATCAGCAAGTGGGGCTCGAGGTCTTGCGCTTCGAGCTTGCGGCGCAGCTCCAGCCGCTGGGCCACGCCGAAGCGGTGCTGTTCGTCGATCAGGGCCAGGCCCAGGCGCTGAAAGGCCACCTGCTCCTGGATCACGGCGTGGGTGCCCACCACCAGGTGCGCCTCGCCCGAGGCCACCGCGGCCAGCTGGGCCTGCTTGACCTTGCTGCGCAGGCTGCCCGTCAGCCATGCCACCTTCACGCCCAGCGGCTCCAGCCAGCCCACCAGCTTGCGGAAGTGCTGCTCGGCCAGGATCTCGGTGGGCGCCATCAGGGCGCACTGCCAGCCCGCCTCCATCGCAATGGCCGCAGCCAGGGCGGCCACCACGGTCTTGCCCGAGCCCACATCGCCTTGCAGCAGGCGGTGCATGGGCATGGGCCGGTTCAGGTCTTGCGCGATCTCTTCGACCACGCGGCGCTGCGCAGCCGTCAGCGCGAAGGGCAGCACGGCCAGCAGGCGCTCCTGCAGGCCGCCTGGGCGCGTGGGCAGCACTGGCGCCTTGAGGTGCGCCCGCTCGCCACGGGCCTGCAGCTGCGAGGTCTGCTGCGCCAGCAGTTCTTCGAATTTCAGGCGCTGCCAGGCGGGGTGGTCAGGCGCTTCCAGGGCCTCGGCCGACAGACTGGCCGGCGGGTGGTGCAAGGCATGCAGGGCCTCGCGCAGCGTGGGCCAGCCCCGGGGCACCATGCCCGGCGGCAGCACCTCGTGCAGGGGCGCGCGTTGCAGGGCCGAGGCCACGGCCTTGCGCAAGTAGCTTTGCGGCAGGCCCGCGGTGGTGGGGTACACCGGCGTGAGCGATGCCGCCAGGGGCGTGCCCTCCTGCACCACCTTCACGGTGGGGTGCACCATCTCGCGCCCGAAAAAGCCCTGGCGCACTTCGCCACGCACACGCAGGCGCACACCCTTGGTCCAGGCCTTCTGCTGCGAACCGTAGAAGTTCAGAAAGCGCAGCAGCAATTCGCCGTGGCCATCGTCCAGGCGCACCAGCAACTGGCGCCGCTGGCGGATGTCCACGCGGTTGTCGACCACCTCGCCTTCCACCTGAGCGGTCTGGCCGTCACGCAGGGTGCTGA
>JBEGRT010000012.1:0-5454 GCA_041180305.1 Pseudomonadota bacterium | reverse complement strand
TGAGCAAGCGCATGGCGGCTTCCAGGCCTTGCACGCTCATCGGGAACATGCGGTTGCCCATGAGCTGCTGGATGATGGCGATGCTCTGCCGATACGGCCACACGCCGACGGGCTCGGGATTGATCCAGGCAAAGCTGGGGAAGGCGTGCGTCAGGCGCCCCAGCCACTCGGCGCCCGGCTCTTCGTTGTTGTACTCAGAGCTGCCGCCCGACTGCAGGATCTCGTAGGGGCTCATGGTCGCGTCGCCCACGAAGATCAGCTTGTAGTCCTTGTTGTACTTGCGGATGATGTCCCAGGTGGGCACCTTCTCGCTGAAGCGGCGGTGGTTGTTCTTCCACATGAAGTCATAGACGCAGTTGTGGAAGTAATAGAACTCCAGGTGCTTGAACTCCGACTTGGCCGCCGAGAACATCTCCTCGACCCGGTGAATGTGGTCGTCCATCGAGCCGCCCACGTCCATCAGCAGCAGCACCTTCACGTTGTTGTGCCGCTCAGGCACCATCTTGATGTCCAGCATGCCGCCCGCGGCCGCGGTGGAATGGATGGTGTCGTCCAGGTCCAGCTCTTCGGCGGCGCCCTGCCGTGCAAACTTGCGCAAACGACGCAGCGCCACCTTGATGTTGCGCGTGTTCAGCTCGATGCTGTCGTCGTAGTCTTTGAACTCGCGCTTGTCCCACACCTTCACCGCGCTGCGATGCCGGCTCTTGTCCTGCCCGATCCGGATGCCTTCGGGGTTGTAGCCGTAGGCGCCAAACGGCGACGTGCCGCCCGTGCCGATCCACTTGTTGCCGCCTTCGTGCCGCTCCTTCTGCTCTTCCAGCAGTTCCTTGATGCGGTCCATGAGCTTGTCCCAGCCCATGGCCTCGATCGCGGCACGCTCGGCCGGGGTGAGTTCTTTCTCGAATTTCTTGCGCAGCCACTCCAAGGGTATTTCCCGAGTCAAGTCCACTGCGGCAACTTTCCCCCCGAAATAGGTGCCAAACGCACGGTCAAATTTATCGAAATTGGCTTCGTTCTTGACGAGGCTCATCCGGGCAAGGTGATAAAACTCGTCCAGCGAGGGGCCGATCAGCCCCGCCTTGATCGCCTCCAGCAGGCCCAGGTATTCCGGGATCGTGACCGGCAACCGGTGTCGGCGAAGGGTGAAGAAGAAATCGATCAGCATATGCAGTCCTGGCAAGCAGTCCCTATTGTGTCGCGAGCTGACGCCTTTCGGCGCCGGCCGCGCCATGGGCGCGCACATGGCGGGCTGACATCGTCGCATGTGGGCACTTGCCCAGCGGCTGACAGGGGCTTGCCATGAACGTCCAATGGGTGCTTCTGGCTGCCGTGTTGATGGTGCATGGTCTGATCACGGCCATGTGGTGGGCCGCGGGCTCACGCCTGGGACTGGCGCGCCGTCCGGCCAACCACTGGACGGTGGCGGCCGCGGCCAATGGTGTGGCCCTGAGCCTGCTGCCCCTGAGCCAGCTGCTGAACCTGCCCATGGCCGTGCCCTGGGCCCAGGTGTGCGTGGTGCTGGGCATCGTGTGCACCCGGCGAGGTCTGCAGGCCTTCCTTCGCCTTCGCCACACCGATGGCTCGCACCTTCTCATGGTCGGTGGCCTGGCCTGCGTGAACCTGCTGCTGTGCGGCCCGCTGGGCTGGCAGGCCGCTGGAGAGGCCCTGAGTTCGGCGCTGGTGGCCCTGGTGCTGTGGCGAACCGCCTGGGAGAACCAGCAACCGCTGGCCTTCGAATTCAATGAGGCGCTGTCAAAGCTTCACACCAGCGTGCTGGCGCTGGCCGGTGGCGTGTTCATGCTGGGTGCCATCGTGCAGAGCGTGCCCGCGCTGCACAACGCCTGGCGCAGCCTGCACCCTGATCAAGCCACCTTCCTGCTGGTGTTCGCACACCTGGTCCTGTCGATCGCCACCTCGTTCCTGCTGGGCTACATGGTGATCATGCGGCTGGTCAACAAGCTGGAACACCTGTCGCACCACGACTCCCTGACCGGGCTGCTCAACCGCCGTGCCATCGAGTACCTGCTCGACCGCGAAATCCAGCGGCTGCAGCGCTTTGGCGAAGGCTTCTCGGTGCTGATCGTTGACATCGACCACTTCAAGCGCATCAACGACCGCCTGGGACATGCCGCGGGTGACGTGGTGCTGTGCGCCGTGGCCAAGGCCCTGCAGGTGCAGGCGCGTGAAGTCGACCGGGTGGCCCGCTTCGGGGGTGAGGAGTTTTGCGTGATCCTGCCCCATACCCTGCACGAAGGAGCCCTGCAGGCAGCCGAGCGCCTGCGCGATGCCATCCGAAACCTCAGCATCGAATGGCAGGACGAGGTGATTTCTGTGACTGTGAGCACGGGCGTGGCCACGGCCCACCAGGCCGACGATGCGCTGGATGACCTGCTCCAGCGCGCCGACCAGGCGCTTTACCAGGCCAAGGAAGCCGGCCGCAACCGCGTGGTGGCAGCCGACCCGAGGCTGGTGGCCTGAAGCCTCCTCGGGCGTTCAGACCAATGACCGCCGATCAGCGGTTGTGGCGGGCCATCATGACCAGCTTCTCGAACAGAGACAGGTCTTGCTCGTTCTTGAGCAACGCGCCCACCAGCGGGGGCACCGACACCTTCTCGTCCTTGCTTTGCAGCACTTCGGCCGGGATGTCTTCGGCCACCAGCAGCTTCAACCAGTCGATCAGTTCGCTGGTCGATGGCTTTTTCTTGAGGCCCGGCAGGTTGCGCACTTCATAGAACTGCCTGAGCGCTGCGGCCAGCAGGTCGCGCTTGATGCCCGGGAAGTGAACCTCGACGATCTGCTGCATCGTCACGGCATCGGGGAATCGGATGTAGTGGAAGAAGCAACGACGCAGGAAAGCGTCGGGCAGGTCCTTTTCGTTGTTCGACGTGATGATCACCAGCGGGCGATGCTTGGCGCGCACCATCTCGCGGGTCTCGTACACATAGAACTCCATGCGGTCGATCTCGCGCAGGAGGTCATTCGGGAACTCGATGTCGGCCTTGTCGATCTCGTCGATCAGCAGGGCCACTGGCTGGTCGGCCTCGAAGGCCTGCCACAGCACGCCCTTGACGATGTAGTTGTGGATGTCCTTGACGCGCTCATCGCCCAACTGGCTGTCGCGCAGACGGCTGACAGCGTCGTACTCGTACAAACCCTGCTGTGCCTTGGTGGTCGACTTGATGTGCCATTGCAACAGGGGCATGCCCAGGGCTTCAGCCACTTGCTCGGCCAGCATGGTCTTGCCAGTGCCCGGTTCGCCCTTCCCCAGCAGGGGACGCTGCAGTTTGTGAGCGGCATTGACGGCCAGTTTCAGGTCGTCGGTGGCCACATATTGGTCGGTGCCTTGGAATTTCATGACGCAACTCAATCCGGAAGAATCTCCTTCCGCAGTATAGGGCGCTCCCCTAGAATGAGTTCAGCCTCGTGTTTGTAGTCCCCTGCTTTGGAAAGAGCGTCCAAGATGAAAACACTGCGTCCTCAGAAGTTCCATGGTTTGTTCACCGCGTCGAACTCGGCCCTGACGGCCTGGCTGGGGGCAACTGCCCTTGGCGCAGGCTTAGGCATGGCGTCCATCACCCCCGCCCATGCCGCCGCCAGCGGCAACGCCGAAGCCGCCAAGGCCAAAGTGGCCATGTGCATTGGTTGCCACGGCATCCCGGGCTACCAGGCCAGCTTCCCGGAGGTGTACAAGGTGCCCATGATTGCAGGGCAAAGCGCGGCCTACATCGCCTCGGCCCTGACGGCCTACCAGAAGGGCGATCGCAAGCACCCGACCATGAAGGGCATCGCAGCCAGCCTGAGCGAACAAGACATCCTCGATCTGGCGGCGTACTACGCCCAGTTGGGCAAAGATCTGCCCAGCAAGGCAGGCAACACGGGCACCCCTCCGCCGGCAATCAGTGCCCTGCTTCAAAAGGGCAACTGTCTGTCGTGTCACGGCGAGGGACTGAACAAACCCATCGACCCCAGCTATCCCAAACTGGCCGGGCAACATGCTGACTACCTGTACGTGGCCCTGAAGGCCTACCAGACCGAAGGCAATGCAGGCATCGGGCGCAGCAATGCCATCATGGCCGCACAAGCCAAGCCGTTCAGCCACGCAGAGTTGAAGCAGCTGGCCCAGTACATCGCCAGTCTGCCCAGTGACCTCAAGACGGTGCCCCAATCCAAGTTCAAGTGATCTGCGCGCGCTGCCGCCAGGTCTGAATGCCCTCAGCGGCAGCCCCACAAGAAAAAACCGCGCCCGAGGGCGCGGTTTTCTTTGGGGCCTGCCCAGCGATCAGTTGTTGCCGATCAGCAGCTTGCCCTGTTCGATCAGCTTGTCGATGATCTGCTTGTCGGTGGCCGACGAGTCCAGGCCGAAGGTGTTCACGTCTCGCAGGTTGACGCCCTGCAGCACGATTTCCTGCGTGTCCTTGGTTGCATCATAGGTGCCGTTGCTGAAGCCACCCGTGGGGCTGATGCGGATGGTCGTCGAGTTGACCGAGGTCGCAATGTCGAGGTAGTTCTCGATGTTGGTCGCGGTGCTGCCGGTCAGCAGGTCGCGCAGATCCAGCACATCACCACCTGCCGACGGTGCAGCCACGTTGAAATCGACGATGGTGTCCACCGCACGCGTGGCGGCCGTGGCCCCAGGATCCGACAGATGCCAGGCGAACACGTCTGAGCCCAGACCGCCCGTCATGGTGTCGTTGCCCGCACCGCCATGCAACTTGTCGTCGCCGGCGCCACCATTGAGTGCGTCGTTGCCGCCGTTGCCGAACAAGTCGTCACTGCCACCCGCGCCATTGAGGATGTCATCGCCATCGCGGCCCAGCAGTCGATCCGGAGCGTCCGTGCCCGTGAGGGTGTTGGAAGCCGCCGTGCCCACCTGCACCCCGGTCTGCGTGACGGTGAAGTCCAGCGAAGTCGTGGTCTTGTCGCCGTCTTTGTCGGTCAGCACCACCGCAACCGAATCCGTGCTGCCAGCCGTGGCCGAGGTCGACGGCGAGTAGCTGAATTCCGAAGTGTCGGTGTTCAGCGTCAGGATGCCACCCTTCGAGGTCGTGATGACCTTGATGGGGTTCGCGGCATCGTAGGTGAAGGTGCTCGTGCCCACCGTGATCGAATCGACGTGACCAAAACCATCGGCGCCCATGGCAGTGGCTGCCAAGGTGCCGGTGATCTTGCCGGTCACCGTGGGGTTCACAGTGGCCGCCAGCTGGGCGTCCAGCTTGGTCAGGTCTTGCACCAGGATGCCGTTCATGTCGGACGAGGCATGGCCGTCATAGGCCACCGGGTTGAGGTAGGTCGTGCTGGAAACGTCCGAGGTCAGGCCCACCGCATACGCCTTGATGGCGTTGTTGTTGAGGTAGGTCTGCCAGGCGGCCGTCTCGGTCGCATCGATCCCGTCGCCTCGGTTGACCGTGCCATTCGTGCCGTCATCCGTAGTGTCACCAGGGTTGCTGCCACCGT
>JBEGRT010000011.1:0-3773 GCA_041180305.1 Pseudomonadota bacterium | reverse complement strand
AAGCGTCTGGTGCCCGGCTTCGAAGCCCCGGTGAAGCTGGCCTACTCGGCCAAGAACCGCTCGGCTTCGATCCGCATCCCGTACGTGGCCAACCCCAAGGGTCGCCGCATCGAGGCTCGCTTCCCCGATCCTTCGGCCAACCCCTACCTGGCCTTCTCGGCCCTGATGATGGCCGGTCTGGACGGCGTGGAAAACAAGATCCATCCGGGCGAAGCCGCCACCAAGGATCTGTACCACCTGCCCCCCGAGGAAGATGCACTGATCCCGACCGTGTGCCACAGCCTGGATCAGGCTCTGGAATACCTGGACAAGGACCGCGCGTTCCTGACCAAGGGTGGTGTGTTCACCGATGCCTACATCGATGCCTACATCGACCTGAAGATGCAGGAAGTCACTCGCTTCCGCATGGCCACCCACCCGGTGGAATTCGACATGTACTACGCCCTGTGATTCCTTGCGGATCACTGCGTAGCGAAGAAGGGACGGCCTGGCCGTCCCTTTTTTTTCGCCATCTGCCCCAGGTGGGTGGCTCGTTGTGTTGTGTAAACAGCCGCAGGCCTGTCATGGGCCTTTGAGGTGGCAAGGGCATACTAGGCGCATGAGTTCTTTCCAACTGCTTCGTCCTGGGGTGTGGCTGTCGGTGCTGGTCGGGCTGGGGCTCGGCGCACCGGTGCAGGCCCAGCAGGTGTACCGTTGCCCGGGCAATCTCTACACCGATGCGCTGTCGCAGCGCGAGGCGGCCGAGAAAGGGTGCAAGACCCTGGAAGGGGCCCCGATCACCATCATCCAGGCCACCCCGCGGCCTGCGGCCCGCCCTCAGGCTTCGGGTGGCGGCTCGGAGCGCCCGCCAGCGTCCGATGACGCCAAGGCCAAGGAGGCGGACGCCCGCCGCATCCTCGAGGCCGAATTGCGCAAGGAAGAAGACAACCTGGCGGCGCTGCGCAAGGAGTTCAACAATGGCGAACCCGAGCGCCGTGGTGACGAGCGCAATGCCCAGAAGTACCTTGATCGCATCAAGGACATGAAGGACGCCATCACGCGCAAGGAGGCCGACATCGCTTCGATCAAGCGTGAGCTGGCCAAACTGTCCGGCGCATCTGGCAACAGTGGGAAGTACTGAAGATGAGCGCCCGCAATGCCGCCGCCAAGGGGCGCCAGGAAAGCGTGGCCCGTGGGGGCTCGCTCGTGCCGCCTGAAGATGTGAAGGCCCTGCTGCCCGGCACGCTGGAGGCCTTCGACCACCTGGCCACGATGGTGGCCGTGATCGAGCCCGATGGGCAGTGCCTGTTCGCCAATGTGGCCTTCGAGGAAGAGCTGGGTCTGTCGCGCCGCAGCGTGCTGCGCGAATCCCTGTTCGACTGGTTCGAAGATGCCACCGTGCTGCGCGATGTGGTGCGTGCCGTGGCCGCCAATGAATATGCCACCAGCCGTCTGGAAGCGCGCCTCAAGCGTCACCCGAATGTGTTCGCCGAGCCGCTGCCCGTGCAGGTGCTGGTGACCCGCATGGACCACCGCGACCTCATCGTGGTCGAGCTGGTCGAGGTCGAGCAGCAGACCCGTCAGGAGCGGGAAGAGCGGGTGCTCGATCAGGTCCAGGCCAACAAGGAGCTCATCCGCAACCTGGCCCACGAGATCAAGAACCCGCTGGGTGGCATCCGTGGCGCGGCGCAACTGCTGCAACTCGATCTGGAATCGCCCGCACTTACCGAATACACCCAGGTCATCATCCACGAGGCCGACCGCCTGCAGGCACTGGTCGACCGGCTGCTGGCGCCACACCGCCGACCCCATGTGGTGGGCGACGTCAACATCCACGAGGTGTGCGAGCGAGTGCGTTCGCTGATCCTGGCCGAGTTCCCCAAGGGGTTGAAGGTCTGGCGCGATTACGACACCTCCATCCCGGAATTCCGAGGCGACCGCGAGCAGTTGATCCAGGCCGTGCTGAACATCGCGCACAACGCGGCGCAGGCCTTGTCCGAACGCATGGCAGAGGGTGAGGCCCTGCTGGCCTTGCGCACGCGTGTGGCCCGGCGTGTCACGGTCAACCGGGTTCTGCACCGCCTGGCACTGGTCTTGCTAATTGAGGACAACGGCCCGGGCATCCCCGAGTCCATCCGAGACCGCATCTTCTACCCCCTGGTGTCTGGGCGAGAAGGCGGCTCCGGACTTGGGCTGACCCTGGCGCAGACTTTCGTTCAACAGCACCACGGCACCATCGAATGCGAGAGCGAGCCCGGCAAGACGGTCTTCAAGATCATCATTCCTTTGCCTTGAGCCGCGTGGCATTCTCGATGGGGCGTGAAGTGCAACCCTACAGGCCAGCATGAAACCCATCTGGATCGCCGACGACGATCAATCCATCCGCTTCGTTCTGGAGAAGGCCCTCGCGCGGGAAGACCTGCCGGTGCGCAGCTTCACCAACCCGCGCGATGTGCTGGCGGCCCTGGAAGACGACGAGCCCCAGGTGCTCGTGTCCGACATCCGCATGCCCGGCGGCTCGGGCATCGACCTGCTGGGCAAGGTCAAGGAGCGTTTCCCGGGTCTGCCGGTCATCATCATGACCGCCTACTCTGACCTGGACTCGGCCGTGTCGGCCTTCCAGGGCGGCGCTTTCGAGTACCTGCCAAAGCCGTTTGACCTGACCAAGGCGATCGAGCTGATCCGCCGTGCGGTCGACGAAAGCGTGCGCGAAGACGTGGCCGACGAGCGCCTGCAGCAGATGCCGGAGATGCTGGGCCAGGCCCCGGCCATGCAGGATGTGTTCCGCGCCATCGGCCGCCTGTCGCAGAGCAATGTGACCGTGCTGATCACGGGTGAATCGGGCGCCGGCAAGGAGCTGGTGGCCCACGCGCTGCACAAGCACAGCCCGCGCGCCAACGGCCCCTTCGTGGCCATCAACACCGCGGCCATTCCGAAAGACCTGCTGGAATCGGAACTGTTCGGCCATGAGCGTGGCGCCTTCACGGGCGCGCAGACCATGCGCCGCGGCCGCTTTGAACAGGCCGATGGCGGCACGCTGTTCCTCGACGAAATCGGGGACATGCCCTTTGACCTGCAGACCCGCCTGCTGCGGGTGCTGAGCGACGGGCAGTTCTACCGCGTGGGCGGGCATCACCCGCTCAAGGCCAATGTGCGCGTGATCGCGGCCACCCACCAGAACCTGGAAGAGCGTGTGCGCCAGGGCGTGTTCCGCGAAGACTTGTTCCACCGCCTGAACGTGATCCGCCTGCGCTTGCCGGCCTTGCGCGAGCGCCGCGAAGACGTGCCCACATTGGCCCGCTTCTTCCTGCAAAAAAGCGCCCGCGAGCTGGGTGTGGAAGCCAAGCGCATTTCGGATGCGGCCCTGTCGCGCCTGGTGAACTTCGATTTCCCGGGCAACGTGCGCCAGCTGGAAAACATCTGTCATTGGCTGACGGTGATGGCTCCGGCCCAGGTGATCGAGCCCAAGGACCTGCCGCCTGAGCTGATGCATTCGACGCCGCTGGCTTCGGCTTCCGTGGGTCTGGTGCCACCGGCACCGGCCATGCCTGCTGCGCCCGTTGCGGCTGCGTCGGGGGCAGCAGGGGCTGTGGGTTCTGGCGCTGAGGCCTGGGGGGCCGAGGCCTCGGCCGAACGCGTCATCGAGCGCTCGGCGGTGGTGGCAGCCGATTGGGCCGCTCCGGTGTCGACCGCTGCGGGGGTGGCCCAGGCCCCCATGGTGGCGCCGCCCGGAGCCACCGCTGTCGGCTGGTTGCAGGATCTCGAACGTGAGGCCAAGGTGCTGCTGGATGCCG
>JBEGRT010000010.1:0-3664 GCA_041180305.1 Pseudomonadota bacterium | reverse complement strand
TCGACATCCTGAAGAAGTCAGGCACCGAAATCGAAGGTGCGCACCTTCACTACCTGTGGTGGTTCTTCTTTGGCACCATGCTGGCCATCACCCTCAAGCGCGCGATCTTCCCGCCGCACTGTCCGGACGGTGAAGGCACCTGGGGCCTGGCGGGTCTGGCGGTGCCCCTGTATGCCAACATGGCCCTGATCGGTGGCTTTTACTTCCTGTCGAAAGGTCACCCTGCCGGTCTGGCCATCTACATCAGCCAGCTGATGGAGCTGCCCGCCATCTTCCTGAACCTGGGCCTGTTCATCCTGGCCGGCATGCTGCTCAAGCAAAGCCGCGTGGTCGACCTGTTCATGAACCTGCTGCGCCCGTGGCGTCTGTCTCCGCAGCTGCTGACCTACATCATCCTGCTGGCCGCTGCCCTGCCCACGGCCTACACCGGCGCGTCCGGCATTTTCGTGATCGCCGCCGGCGGCATCATCTACCACGAGGTGCGTGCTTCGGGTGGCTCCCGCCAGTTCGCCGCGGCCGCCACGGCCATGTCGGGCTCGCTGGGTGTGGTGCTGCGCCCCTGCCTGCTGGTGGTGCTGATCGCTGCGCTGAACAAGGAAGTCACCACCAATGGCCTGTACCACTGGGGCTTCTATGTGTTCCTGCTGACCTCGACCATGTTCTTCCTGGCCTCGCAAATGCTGCGCACCCAGCGCGCCAGCATCGAGTCGCCCGCCGTGGCCATTCCGGCCATGCTCAAGGAAGTCGTGCCCCTGCTGCCCTACCTGGCCGTCGTGCTGGGCATCGTGTTCGCTTACGAACACGGCCTGGACACCAAGCTCAACGAGATCACGGCGCCGATCATCGTGCCGATCATGCTGATCCTGGTGCTGATCTTCGACAAGGTGATGAACCGCGGCAAGGCCGAGATCACCCCGGATTACGCCAGCCATCGCCAGAGCGGTGTCGAGGCATCGATCCGGTTCGCCACCAACGAAACCATCGGCCACATCGGCGCACTGATCACGCTGATGACCCTGTCGCTGGCCATCGGTGGCGTGATCGAACGCTCGGAGGTCATGAACCTGGCACCCAAGGTCTTCTCCAGTGACTGGGCCGCCATGGGCTTCCTGCTGTGCGTGCTGGTGTTCCTGGGCATGGTGATGGACCCGTTCGGTGCGGTGATCCTGGTGTCGGGCACCCTGGCGCCGATCGCGTATCACAACCACATCGACCCCCTGCACTTCTGGATGGTCGTGCTGGTGGCTTTCGAGCTGGGTTACCTGTCGCCCCCTGTGGCGCTGAACCAGCTGCTGACTCGTCAGGTGATCGGTGAACAGGAAATCGACCTGGCCGACGAAGAAGTTCGCAACAAGAACTTCTACTACCGCTACGAACGCTGGATCCTGCCCACCGTGGTCATGCTGCTCGCCTTGCTGCTCATCGCATTCGGCCCGATGGCCGTATCCGATGTGCCGGCACTGCATGGCATCAAGGGCCTGTTCCCTCAGCCGCCCGCCTTGTGATCGCTGCAGCGCCAACCCGCTTGGCGCTGCCCCCACTGAAAGCCGCGTCCTGGACGCGGCTTTTTTCATGGCCACAAGATTTGTGCGGGCGTGGGCCCTTTCGCCAACCCTCTTGACGGGGTTCCTTGCGAACCATTGGCTCGCGGCACAATGCATTCATGAAAGTGAACCCGTCGACGTCGAGGCTCGGTGCAGCCCTGTGCCTGCTGCTGGCCAGCAGCGGATGCAGCCATTGGCCCGCTCAGTCTGGCCGACCGGGTACAACGCCCGGCGAAAACAAGACGAGTCCTGCGGCGGCCCCCTCTCGCACCAGTGCGCCAGCGCCCAGCCCGACGCCTGCTGCAGATGCAGCCGCCAAAACATCGGCCAGCGCCTCTGCGCCTCCTTTCGAAACCCTCACCCGTGGTGCCGACCGGCTGGACGGCTGGCTGCCAGTGTGGCGGCGCCAGGACAAGGTCTGGGTCGAGTTGCGCCCCACTGATTTCAACAAGCCCATGTACCTGTCACCCCGCTTGCGCACCGGCCTGGGCGAAGGCGGCGTGCTGGGCGGCTTGATCGCCAGCCGCTTCGGGCTGGTGGGCCGCCCCCAGTGGGTCGAGTTCCGCAAGCTGCATCAGCAGGTGCAACTGGTGGCCGTGAACGCGGCCTTCACTGCCACGCCCGACACCCCTCGCCAGCTGGCGGTGAACCAGGCCTTCTCGCCCAGCCTGCTGGCCAGCGTGCCAGTGGCCAGTGCGCCGCGCGCGGGTGACCAGGCCGTGCTGGTCGAGCTCTCGGCCATGATGCTGGGCGACATCCAGGGCATGGGTGCGCAGCTCAATGCAGCCTTCAGGCAAGGCCACGCGCTGGACCCGCGCAACTCGGCCATCACCGATGTGCACGTGACCGACACCGGCCTGATGCTTGATGTGGTGCAGCACTTCTACACGGCCAGCCTCAACAGCGCCGCTGCAGTGCCAGGCCAGCCCGTGGCCAGCCCGCCCAGCGCCCTGCCCGATGCGCGAAGCCTGCTGGTGAACCTGCGATACACGCTGGCCCCCCTGCCGCCAGCCATGCCCGCGCCACGCCCCGCCGACCCCCGGGTGGGTTACTTCACCACCACCCTGACCGACTTCAGCCAGGACCTGGCCCGAAGCCCGCGGGTGCGTCTGATCAACCGCTGGCGGCTGGACAAGCTCGAGCCCGATGCCGCGAAGTCGCGCCCGGTGCGCCCCATCGTCTACTGGCTCGACCGCAGCATCCCGAACGAATACCGCCCGGCCATCCGTGAAGGGGTGCTGGCCTGGAACGCTGCATTCGAAGCCATTGGCATCAGCGGGGCCCTGGAGGTGCGCGACGCCACCGATTCCGAGCCACAAGACATGGTGGGCAAGGGCCAGGCCATCATCCGCTGGATGACCAACCACCGGCCCAGCTTCGGGGCCATCGGGCCCACGCATGTCGACCCACGCACGGGCGAGATCCTGACGGCCGACATCGGCATCGAAAGCCTGTCGTCGCGGGCGATTCGGCAGTACCGCAGCCAGATCCTGCCGACTGCCCAGGGCAGCGAATCAGGCAGCGCATCAGGCCATGCGCACGACGAGACCTGCGATCACGCCTGGCTGGCTGGCGAGCAGCTGGCCATGGGGCTTGCCCTGCAAGGCCTGGACGATGCCGCCTTGCCGCCCGACGACCCGAAGGTGAAAACCTTCGTGGAGGCTTACCTGAAGGATGTGACCATGCACGAGGTGGGGCACACCCTGGGCTTGCGGCACAACTTCAAGGCCTCGCAATGGCGCACAGCGGCCGAACTGGACCAGCCTGAACTGACGGCGCGCCAGGGCCTGGCGGCCTCGGTGATGGACTACCTGCCCATCAACCTGAACCTGCCAGGCCAGGTGTCTGGTGCGCCGTTCCAGACCACGCTGGGCCCCTACGATTTCTGGGCCATCGAGTATGGGTATGCGCCGCTGAAAGGCACGGCCGAGGCGCAGAAAGAAGCCCTGCGGGCCCTGGCGGATCGGTCGCAGGAAGCGGGGCAGCAGGCACTTGCCTATGGCACCGACGAAGACAACGCTCTGGGCATCGACCCCAGCGCACAATTGTTCGACCTGGGCCGTGAGCCCCTGGCCTTTGCCCAGCGCCGCCTGGACCTGTCGCGCGTGCTGCTGCAACGC
>JBEGRT010000009.1:0-8065 GCA_041180305.1 Pseudomonadota bacterium | reverse complement strand
CAAGCTGCCGCGCCTGTCGCTGATGGCCTCGCAAGTGGCCGACGCCTTCAACACCAAGACCCGCATCAACCCCGATGCCGTGTGGAGCCCCGCCTACCTGCCCTCAGCAGCCGAGCTGAACGTGCTGCCTGCGGCCAAGAAGTGAAGGCCTGAACCATGACCGCCTTCGTCGATTTCCAGAACGTCTGGTTGGCCTACAACGACGAGCTGCTCGCCAACGGGCAGTTCGCCGTGGAAGACCTCAGCCTGCAGATGCGCGACGGCGAGTTCGTCGCCATCGTGGGGCCTTCGGGCTGTGGCAAGTCCACCTTCATGAAGCTGACCACCGGTCTGAAGATGCCCTCCAAGGGCACCGTCACGATCGACGGCCAGCCCGTGACGGGCCCGCTCAAGATCACGGGCATGGCCTTTCAGGCCCCTTCTCTGCTGCCCTGGCGCACCACGGTGGACAACGTGCTGCTGCCACTGGAGATCGTCGAGCCCTACCGGCATGACTTCAAGCGCAAGCGCGCCGAGTACCAGGACAAGGCGCGCAAGCTTTTGCAAATCGTGGGCCTCGGTGGCTACGAGGACAAGTTCCCCTGGGAGCTGTCCGGCGGCATGCAGCAGCGCGCCAGCATCTGCCGCGCCCTGATCCACGAGCCGCGCATGCTGCTGCTGGACGAGCCTTTCGGGGCGCTCGATGCCTTCACGCGCGAAGAGCTGTGGTGCGCCCTGCGTGATCTGCAGGCCGAGCGCGGCTTCAACGTCATCCTGGTCACGCACGACCTGCGCGAGGCCGTGTTCCTGGCCGACACCGTGTACGTGATGAGCAAGAGCCCCGGCCGCATCGTGGCCCGCCGCGAGATCGAGCTGCCCCGCCCGCGCGAGCTGGAAACCACCTACACCCCCGAGTTCACCGGCATCGTGCATGAACTGCGTGCCCACATCGGGGCCATGCGCAAGCCTGTGAACATGAAGCCCAACCAGGAGGTGGCGTGATGCTGACCTTGAGCCAGAAACAGATGGAACGCTGGGCGCCCTGGGCCCTGGCGCTGGTGGTGATCGCCGTGTGGCAGCTGCTGTGTTCGGCGCTGAACGTGAGCGAGTTCATCTTCCCCAGCCCGGCGCGCATTGCCGAGCAGATGGTCGAGTTCAAGGACGAGATCTTCAAGCACGCCTGGCGCACGCTGTGGGTGACCATGGCGGGCTTTGGCATTGCCATCGTGGTGGGCGTGCTGCTGGGCTTCCTGATCGGCAGTTCACGCCTGGCCTATGCCGCGCTGTACCCGCTGATGACAGCCTTCAACGCCTTGCCCAAAGCCGCCTTCATCCCCATCCTGGTGGTGTGGTTCGGCATCGGCGTGGGCCCGGCCGTGCTCACGGCCTTCCTGATCAGCTTCTTCCCCATCACGGTGAACATTGCCACCGGCCTGGCCACGCTCGAGCCCGAGCTGGAAGACGTGCTGCGCGTGCTGGGCGCCAAGCGCTGGGACGTGCTGATCAAGGTGGGCCTGCCCCGCTCCATGCCCTACTTCTATGCCTCGCTGAAGGTGGCGATCACGCTGGCCTTCGTGGGCACCACGGTGTCTGAAATGACGGCGGCCAACGAAGGCATCGGCTACCTGCTGATCTCGGCCGGCTCGGCCATGCAGATGGGCCTGGCCTTTGGCGGCCTGGTGGTGGTGGGTGGCATGGCCATGGTCATGTACGAGCTGTTCTCGGTGATCGAGAAGCGCACCACGGCCTGGGCACACCGGGGCAGCCAGGGCGGCCATTGAGGTGCACCGCCAGCCAGCCGGATCACGGCGGTTCATGAAAAAAGGGCTTCCTGCGGGAAGCCCTTTGTCATGGATGCGCGGTGCGCCGCAGGCCGATCAGCCTTCCAGGTGGTACTGGGTCACGCGCTCGACTTCGTTCTTCGAGCCCAGCACCACGGCCACGCGCTCGTGCAGCTGGCCCGGCTGGATGTCCATGATGCGTTGCTTGCCGTTGGTCGATGCGCCACCGGCCTGCTCGATCAGGAAGCTCATGGGGTTGGCTTCATACATCAGGCGCAGCTTGCCGGGCTTGGTCGGCTCGCGCTTGTCCCAGGGGTACATGAAGATGCCGCCACGGGTCATGATGCGGTGCACGTCGGCCACCATTGAGGCGATCCAGCGCATGTTGAAGTCTTTGCCGCGCGGGCCTTCCTTGCCCTGCAGGCACTCGTCGATGTAGCGCTTCACCGGGGCATCCCAGTGGCGCATGTTCGACATGTTGATGGCAAATTCCTTGGTGTCGGCCGGGATCTGCACGTTCTCGGCGGTCTGCACGAACGAGCCCTGCTCACGGTCGAGGGTGAACATGGCCACGCCGTGGCCCACGGTCAGCACCAGCGTGGTCTGGGGGCCGTACACGCAGTAGCCGGCGCACACCTGTTCGGTGCCAGCCTGCAGGAAGCTGTCGTTGGTGACTTCACCGCCCTTGTGTTTGAGCACCGAGAAGATGGTGCCGATGCTCACGTTCACGTCGATGTTGCTGGAGCCGTCGAGGGGATCGAACAGCAGCAGGTATTCGCCTTGCGGGTAGTGCAAGGGCACGGCGTGCATGTCGTCCATCTCTTCCGAGGCCATGCCCGCCAGGTGGCCGCCCCATTCGTTGGCTTCGATCAGCACTTCGTTGGCGATGATGTCCAGCTTCTTCTGGACTTCGCCTTGCACGTTCTCGCTGCCAGCGGTGCCCAGCACATCACCCAGGGCGCCCTTGTTGACGCTGATGGCGATGCCCTTGCAGGCGCGGGCGACGACTTCGATCAGCAGGCGCAGTTGTGCCGGCAGTTGCGCGTCACCGCGCTGCTGCTCGATCAGGTACTGCGTGAGGCTTTTGCGTTTGCTCATGGTGTTCTGCAATGGTTTGATGTTCGTGAATGCGCTCAGGAATGCGCTCAGTCTTGCAAGGCACGCGTGATGATCTCGCGCACATCGTCAGACAGGTCGGTCTTGGCGGCCACGCGCTTGAGCGCTTCCTGGGCGGCCGAGCGGTAGGGCTCGGCCAGGCGGCGCCAGTGGTCCATGGCGCGGGCCAGGCGGGAGGCCAGCTGCGGGTTGATGCCGTCGATCTCGATGACGCGGTCGGCCCAGAACACGTAGCCGGCGGCGTCGGTGCGGTGGAAGGCCGCCGGGTTGCTCTGGCACAGTGCCATCAGCAGGCTGCGGGCCCGGTTGGGCGTGCGCAGCGTGAAGTCGGGGTGCTGCATCAGGGTCTTGATGCGTGCAAAGACCTGGCCGTCCTTCTCGGGGGCCATGGCCTGCAGGCTGAACCACTTGTCGATGACCAGGGCTTCGTCCTTGTACTGGGCGTGGAAACGCTCCAGGGCCTGCGCGGCCAGGTCGGCGTGGCTGTTGACCAGGGCCGCCAGCGCGCCAAAGCGGTCGGTCATGTTGGTGGCATCCTTGAAGCGCTGCAGCGTGCGACCCACCCACACGGGGTTGTGGCGCGTGGCACCGTCCAGGCACAGCATGCTCAGGGCCAGGTTGGCCAGGGCGCGGCGGCCCATGCTGGTGGCGTCAGGCGAATAGCCGCCGTTGTCGGCGTTCTGCTCGTAGGCCCACACCCAGTCGTCGTGCAGGGCGTGCGCCAGCTGCAGCTTCATGGTTTCGCGGGCGGTGTGGATGCGCTGCGGATCGACCACTTCCAGGTGCTCGGCCACATAGCCTTCGCTGGGCAGGGTCAGCACCAGCTCCTTGAAGGCGGCGTCCAGCTCGGGGTGGCGCAACACGGCGCGCAGGGCCACCACGAAGTGCTCGTCCAGTTCGGTCTGGCCGGTGGTGCGCACGGCACGCAGCAGGCGGCGCAGCGCCAGCTTCTGGGCGGCTTCCCAGCGGTTGAAGGGGTCGTGGTCGTGCTGCAGCAGCGTGAACAGCGCGTCGTCGCCCAGTTCGGTTTCCAGCACCACAGGCGCCGAGAAGCCGCGCATCAGCGAGGGCACCGGCTCGGTGGGCACATGCACGAAGGTGAAGGTCTGTTCGGCTTCGGAGAGCACCAGCACGGTGTTCTTGCCGCGCGGCAGGGCCTCGCCCTCCAGGTGCAGCTCGAAGTTGCGGCCGTCGGCACCCACCAGGCCCATGGCCACGGGGATCACGAAGGGCTGCTTGTCGGCCTGGCCGGGCGTGGCCGGGCAGGTCTGGGTCAGGCGCAGGGTGTACTGGCGGTGCTCGGCGTTGTACTCACCATGGGCCTGCACGCGCGGCGTGCCTGCCTGGCTGTACCAGCGCTTGAACTGATCCAGGCGCCGGGCCAGTTCGCTGTCGGGGTTGGCATCGGCAATGGCCTGGGCGAACTGGTCGCAGGTGGCGGCCTGGCCGTCATGGCGCGTGAAGTACTGGGCCATGCCGGCGCGGAAGCCCTGCTCACCGACCAGGGTGTGCATCATGCGCACCAGCTCGGCGCCCTTTTCGTACACGGTGGCCGTGTAGAAGTTGTCGATGGCCAGGTAGCTGTCGGGACGCACGGGGTGGGCCATGGGGCCCGCATCTTCGGGGAACTGCAGCTGGCGCAGGGTGCGCACGTCTTCGATGCGCTTCACAGCGCGGGCGCTGGGGCTGCCGGCCATGTCCTGGCTGAACTGCTGGTCGCGGAACACCGTCAGGCCTTCCTTGAGCGACAGCTGGAACCAGTCGCGGCAGGTGACGCGGTTGCCCGTCCAGTTGTGGAAGTACTCGTGGGCGACCACGCTTTCCACGTTGCCGAAATCGACGTCAGTGGCGGTGGCGGGGTTGGCCAGCACGAACTTCGTGTTGAAGATGTTCAGGCCCTTGTTCTCCATGGCGCCCATGTTGAAGTCGCTGACGGCGACGATCATGAAGCGTTCCAGGTCCAGGCTCAGGCCAAACTTGGCCTCGTCCCAGGCGATCGACGCGATCAGCGAATTCATCGCGTGTTCGGTCTTGTCGAGGTCACCGGCGCGCACGTAGATCTGCAGCAGGTGGTCCTTGCCCAGGCGGGTGCGCACGCGCTGTTCGCGGCGCACCAGGTCAGCGGCCACCAGGGCGAACAGGTAGCTGGGCTTGGGGTGCGGGTCTTCCCAGACGGCGTAGTGCTTGCCGCCGTCGAGCGAGCCTTCTTCGATCAGGTTGCCGTTGGACAGCAGCACCGGGAAGCGGGCCTTGTCGGCCTTCAAGGTCACCTTGTAGGTGGCCATCACGTCGGGGCGGTCCAGGAAATAGGTGATGCGGCGAAAGCCCAGGGCTTCGCACTGGGTGAAAAAGCCACCGCTGCTGGTGTACAGGCCCGACAGCTGGGTGTTCTTCTCAGGGGCACAGGTGGTGCGGATCTCCAGGCCAAAGGCCTGGGCCGGCAGGTTCTCCAGCACCAGTTGCTGGTTCTCCACGCGGAAGGACACCGGCTCGCCATCGACCAGCACGCGCGTGAGGTTGATGTCTTCGCCGTCCAGGCGCAGCGGAGCGCCGGCCTGTTCAGGGTTGGGTTCCACGGTCATCTTGTTGATGACCAGGGTCTTGGCCGGATCGAGGTCGAAGCTCAGATCGACGGTGCGGATCCAGTGCGAGGGCTGGGTGTAATCCTCGCGGCGGATCAAGGTGGCAGTGCCTTCACGCATGAAGTTTCCTTGGGTGACGTTCGTCAGATGCCTTGTTTCAGGCTGGCCTCAATGAACTGGTCGAGATCGCCATCGAGCACCTTCTGGGTGTTGGAGATTTCGACGTTGGTGCGCAGGTCCTTGATGCGGGACTGGTCCAGCACGTACGAGCGGATCTGGTGGCCCCAGCCCACATCGGTCTTGGTGTCTTCCAGCTTCTGCTGCTCTTCCTGGCGCTTGCGCATTTCGTGGTCGTACAGGCGCGAACGCAGGCGCTTCCAGGCCACATCACGGTTGCTGTGCTGCGAGCGGCCGTCCTGGCACTGCACCACGATGCCCGTGGGGATGTGGGTCAGGCGCACAGCCGAGTCGGTCTTGTTGATGTGCTGACCGCCCGCACCCGAGGCGCGGAAGGTGTCGGTGCGCACATCGGCCGGGTTGATGTCGATCTCGATCGAGTCATCGATTTCCGGGTAGACGAACACCGAAGCGAACGAGGTGTGGCGGCCACCGGACGAGTCGAAGGGCGACTTGCGCACCAGGCGGTGCACACCGGTTTCGGTGCGCAGGAAGCCGAAGGCGTATTCGCCCTCGACCTTGATGGTCGCGCTCTTGATGCCGGCGGTGTCGCCTTCCGAGATGTCTTCGATGGCGGCGGTGAAGCCCTTGCGTTCGCAGTAACGGGTGTACTGGCGCAGCAGCATGCTGGCCCAGTCACAGGCTTCGGTGCCACCGGCGCCGGCCTGGATGTCGAGGAAGCAGTTGCTGGGGTCGGCCGGGTTGCTGAACATGCGGCGGAACTCGAGGCCTTCCACATCACGGCGCAGGCTGTCGACATCGTCCGCGATGGCCTGCAGGCCGTCGTGATCGCCCTCTTCCTTGGACATCTCGAACAGCTCGCCGTTGTCGGCCAGGTTGCTGGTCAGGTTCTCGATCACGAGCACCACATCTTCCAGCGTTTTCTTTTCCTTGCCCAGGGCCTGAGCCCGCTTGGGGTCGTTCCAGACGGAGGGGTCTTCGAGTTCGGCGTTGACTTCGCTCAGGCGGCGGGATTTTTCATCCCAGTCAAAGATACCTCCGGAGCTCAGCGGTGCGCTGAGTCAGGTCGGCGATCTGGTTGCCCAGGGCGTTGATGAATTCGATGTCCATGGTGTGCAGTGTTCAGTGTTCGGGATATTCCGGGGATTTTCTCATGAGGCCAGCAGGAAGTCGGCCATCAGCGCGGCCAGTTCTTCGGGCTGGTCATGGTGCAGCATGTGCCCGGCCCCGGCGATGGTCTTGAGCGTGAAATCGGGCACCACCTTGCTGCGCTCGATGAACTCGTCGCGGCTGTACTTGCCGTTGAAGAACATGAAGTACAGGGTCTGGTCGCCCTCGACGAACAGCACGGGCGCCGAAATGCGCCGGAAGAAGGTCAGCACCTCGGGCAGGCGGTACAGCAGGGGCTGGGGGCGCTTGTGGGCCGGATCGGCATTGAGCACCCAGCGGCCGCCCACCTCATGGGCCCAGTGCCTGGCCAGCCAGCGGGCGTGCGTGTCGCGCAGCAGGGGGTTGGTGGCTTTCAGGCGGTCGGCCACTTCGTCCAGCGTGGCGTAGTCTTTCAGGCGGGCGGGCTTCTTGAGGGCGTCGAACCACTCTTCGTAGCGTTTCACGGCCATTTCGGGCGGCATGTCGGGCATGCCGAAGCCCTCCAGGTTGACCAGCTTGCGGATGCGCTGGGGGCGCAGGCCCGCATACAGCATCACCACATTGCCGCCCATGGAATGGCCCACCAGGTCAATGGGGGCCGAAGGCGACAACTCATCGATCAGGGCATCGAGATCGGCCAGGTAGTCGGCGAACCAGTAGCTCTCGGCGCCCGAGTTTTCGGTCAGGCCAAAGCCCCGCCAGTCCAGGGCCACGATGGGACGCTGCTCGAAGCCCGGGCGGGCGCGCAGGGCATCGACCGCGAACTGGAACGAGGCGCCCACGTCCATCCAGCCATGCACCAGCACCAGCAGCGGGGCCTCGGGCGTGGCGGCGGCCGGGTCACCCCAGCACATCAGGTGGTGGCGCAGGCCACGCAGGTTCATGAAGCGCGAAGTGGCTTCATGGGCGGCCTGGTAAACGGGGGGCTGGGGGGATGCGTTCATGGGGTGTGACTTATGACCGCGGGACACCCCCACGGTCAGATAGGAATTTCAGACGACAAAATGCTCGTCCAGTGACTGCAATGGTTTTTAACCTAAGCTCGGAGGTTCCGCGCATGCACAGGTGTCGATTTGCTCTCTTCTGCCGATTTCCCAAGCCCTGAAACGCCGCCGTCCCTCCGGGCTCGTGGCGCTTTCGCACCAGTGGCCGCGGGCGTGGCGCTGGTGGCGGCCGTGAGCCTGGCCATGCTGGCCTGGTCGCACCGGCAATGGGAAGCTTTGCAGGCCGACAGCTTGCTGTGCCAGCAGCAACTGGGCCGTACCCAGATGAAGCTGCAGGCCGCCGAACTGGGCCTGAACCGCCTGGCGCAAGGCGATG
>JBEGRT010000008.1:0-4617 GCA_041180305.1 Pseudomonadota bacterium | reverse complement strand
CAAGACGCGCAACAGCTGATGTGGTTGGCTGCACCCTGCCTGGCCAGTGCCTGCTGGTCTGGGCTGTGGACCATGGTGTCGGCAGCAGAGGTCCCCGTGACGCTGGTGATGCACGCCGATGTGGCACTCACCGCCTGGCTGATCCTTCTGGTGGCCAATGTGCTGATGTTCCACCAGCGCTCGCGCTACATGCTCGACGACGAAGTGCACGACACGGCAGCCCTTGGCCTGAACGCGCTCTTCCTGCTGGTACTGGTGTACGTGACCACGACCTTGCAAGGCGGGCTGATGGTCGTGCCACCGCCCAAGGTGCCGGTGGTGGTCATGGTCGCAGCCGGCTTGTCGGCCATCGCGGTTTCGGCCATCACTTACAAGCTGTACCAGCATCGCCTTCGTGGCGGACTGATCGTCGGCGGGCTCATGAGCGTGATCGAAATGGTCATGTTGTGCACCAGCCAATGGCCGGCAGATGTCTTCAGCACCGCCGCCGACACGGCCACCAGCATGCGCAGCATGGTGCCCATCTTCACCTTGATCACGGTACCCGCCATGGTGTGGCTGCTGGTGCATGAACACCTCGATTCACGGCTGCTGCGCAAGCTGTCACAGGCGCTGCCCCCGACCGAACCCACGCCTGAAGAAGTGCGTGACACCAGCCTCAGCATCGGAGATGCCATGCTGCGTGAAAGACACTCGCGCGATCAGCTATATCGCAAGGTGCTGGCCGAATCGCAGGTGACCTATTGGTCGATGGACATGGTGTCTGATGCGCTGAAGCTCGAGGGGAAGGTCACCGTCGATGAGCAGGTCCTCGATGTGTCGGACGAAACGACCTTCACCGACTGGACCCGCGAATACACTGACCCTGTGGAATTTCCTTCGCTGCTCGAAGACATCATGGTGCAGCTCAATTCGCTGGGAAACTTCCACGCCATGCATTCCTTGCGGCTGGCCCCGGGGTCTGACCGCCAGCGCTGGATCATTGCCCGGGGAACGGTCACCTCATGGACACCTGATCGCAAGCCGCACAGCCTGGTGGGTACGCATGTCGACATCACCAGCTACACGGAACTGCAAAAGGCCATCGAGCTGGATGGCCGCCTGTTTTCCGACGGCCCGGTGGTGATGGTGCGCTGGATGTTCGATGCCAGTGAAGGGCGCCTGCAGGACATGAGCTTCATTTCCCTCAACGCCGAGCAGCGCTGGGGTTACACGCTGGAAGAGATCCAGCAGGAGTCCATGTGGCAGAAAATTTTCCAGCCTGAGGGCATGCAGCGCATGACCGATGTGCTGCGCAGCAACCTCCGCCGGGACATCAAGGACCTCAGCCTGGAACTGCAACTCAAGCTGCGAGATGGCCGTCTGGCCTGGCACACCCTGTTTGGACGGCTGGAACTCGTCGACGGTCGCGGCATCCTCAATGGCTTCCTGTTCGACATCGACGGCTTCAAGATGCAGGAGAACCGGCTGCGCGAGCAGGCGTCACGCCTGGAAGACCTGCTGATCGAACTGGAGCGGGCCAAGGCGGAAAACGCCATCCTGCGCGAAAGCAGCGAATTTCTGAATTCTGCAGAAGATCTGCACGAAGCCTTCGACATCATCAGCCGCGCTGCCCACGCCATCTTCCCCGAATGGTCGGGGGCGCTGGCCAGCGCCGTGTCAGGCGAACAGCTTCGGTTGGTGGGGCGCTGGGGGGAAGCCATGGCCTTCGCCGGCGACTTTCAGACGGCCGATTGCTGGGCACTGCGGCGCGGCAAGACGCATGCATTCCACGACGAGCGCATCAACCTGCGTTGCCGCCATGTACACACAATCGATGGCACCCCCCGCCCTCACCTGTGCATTCCCATGCTGGCCAACGGCGAAACCATTGGCTCGCTGCACCTGATGTCGGCCGATACCCAGACCCGCGAGCAGATGGTGCAGCACGCACAGCGTGCCAATCGCCTGGGCGAGACGTTGAAGCTGGCCCTGTCCAACCTGCGCCTGCGTGCAGGGCTGAGGGAACAGGCCACCCACGACGGGCTGACAGGCCTGTACAACCGCGGCTTCATGAACGAACGCCTGCCCGTCGAAATCCAGCGCAGCCGCCGCGAAGGTGCCCGGGTGGCCCTGGCCATGATCGACGTGGATCATTTCAAGCGCCTGAACGACGAATATGGACACGAGGCGGGAGACACGGTGCTGCGTGCCATCGGGCAGGTGCTGCTCAAACACGCCAAGGTGTACGACCTGGCCTGTCGCTACGGCGGTGAGGAAATGACGCTGATCATGCCGGGTCGCAGCCTGGTCGATGCCTTGCCCGTCGTGGAAACCATCCACAGCCAGATCGCGGCGCTGATGCTGGAGTTCAATGGCAGCATGCTGCCGCGTGTGACAGTGTCGATTGGCCTGGCCGATACGCTGGGTGGCGCCGCCGATGCACTCCTGCGGCGCGCCGACGAATCGCTCTACCAGGCCAAGCGAGAAGGCCGAAACCGCATCGTGTGCAGCCAGCCGCCACAAGAAGAAAGCGGTGCAGACCGGCTCGATGCAGCGATCAACTCAGATCTCATGCCTCATGACGGATGACCTGATTGCGGCCAAGGCGCTTGGCCTTGTACAGGCAGGCATCCGATCTCTTGAGCAATTCGTCGGGTGAGAGTTCGGCGCCGTCGGCCACGCCGATGGACACGGTGACACGCGGCAGAGCCTGGGCGTTGTGGGTCAATTCCAGGGCCGCGATCTTTTCTCGCATCTCTTCAAGGCGAAGCGCTGCGGCGTCGGCGGTACAGCCTGACATGATCAGGGCAAGCTCCTCTCCGCCGTAGCGGCAGGCGATGTCGTACCCGCGCACACTCTGCTGCAATTCGCGCGAGATCATGCGCAGCACGTGGTCCCCCGCATCGTGCCCGTACTGGTCATTGAACGATTTGAAGTGGTCGACGTCGATCATGGCGACCGCCACCGGCCGCCCTTCGCGGCGTGCACGTGCCAGCTCGGTGGGCAGTCGCTCGTCCATGAACCGGCGGTTGTACAGGCCTGTCAGCCCGTCTTTCATGGCCTGGTCCTGCAGGGTCGAGCGCAGCTTCAGGTTGCTCAGCGCCAGCTTCAGGGTTTCCGAATAACGCAGAGCACGCTGCTGCACATCCATCATCTGCTCTTCCGTCGGGATGTCGCCGTTCGAACAGAACAGGTGCAAGGCGCCAACGGTTTCGCCGTGTGCGGCCATGGGCAGGCAAAGATAAGGCTTGAGCTCTTCGGCAGGGATGTTGGCCAGATGGCTGCAGCACACGCTGTTGAGCGCGGTGAAGAAGGCATGGGGCTTGCCCCGACGCATGCCCCAGCAGTCACGGCTGTGATAGCGGCGTTGCAACGATTCGCTGATGCCGCCCCAGGTGGCCCCGATCATGAGCTCCTGCTCTTCGCCGCGCGACGCCGAGACCCAGCCGGACCAGCCCGGGAACAGCTTCTGCGCGGACAGACGGATGATGTCGAAGGCCTCGTTGATGTCTTCGGTGGCGTGCAGCATGTCGCTGGTTTCCTGCAGCACCCCACCCTCACCCTGCGCCGCTTCCAGCTGAGCGATGGTTTCTTCCAGGCGGCGACTCTGGTTCTGCGCCTCCAGCTCGGCCTGCTTGCGCGCATCGATGTCGATGAAATAGCCCTTGCGCTCGCTGACCTTGCGATCGATCACTGTGTTGTAACGGTGCCAGCGGTATTTGCCATCGGCCATGCGCAGGCGCACTTCCACATCCAGCACCGACACATCGGTGCTGGTCATCGCCTTCCAGAACTCTTCCTTGAGCCTGTCGATGTCGTCGGCATGCACCAGGGCCATCGAAGAGCTCAGGCTCAGCAGGGCCTGCGGTTCGTAGCCCCACAGCTTGACCACATTGCTTGATACATACACGAAGCGCGACTCGCCCTTGTGATAGTGCGCCCGGATCATCACCACCGGCCCGGTGGTGAACATGTGCCGCTCTTCTTCCAGCGCCAGTTCGTTCAGGTATCGCTGGTGGATGTCGATCAGGGTGCCGTAGATCAGACGTGGCGCGCCCTCGTCGGTGCGTTCGACGATGCGAGCGCGCGACAGCACCCAGCGCCAGTCGCCCTGGCCCGCATCGATGCGGTACTGCGATTCGTACGTGGTCACCACACCACGGCAAAAATCATTGAGCAGGGTGCGCATGCCCTCGACATCTTCCGGGTGCACACGCCGCTCCCACTCTTCGCGGTGCTTGCGTGTCTTTTCCAGAGGCAGGCGCTTGTGGTTGCCCAGGTACAGGAACTTGTCTGAAAACGCGATGGTGTCAGCCTGGACATCGATTTCAAAGAAGTTGACCTCGGCCGTTTCCATCATGGCGCTGCGCTTGACCTCTTCCTTGACCTGATCCTGCCGCCCGGCCTCTTCGATCTGTGTGGTTTTCTGCTGCACCGCATCGAGTGCAGCCTGGAGGTCCAGCACCTTACGCGAATGGTTCTGGGCACGCTGCTGTTCAAACAGCAAGCCCACGGCCGTGACGCTGGCCAGGCCGATCGATCCGGCACCCACCCAGGCAGCCATCGAGGTGCCGGTGAGCGAATCGGGGCTGCTGACACACACAGACAAGGGGGAGAAATGCGCCGCATGCATTC
>JBEGRT010000007.1:0-2597 GCA_041180305.1 Pseudomonadota bacterium | reverse complement strand
CGTGCCCTTCATCTTGCCGGGCTCTGTGTAGGCCGCGATGCCCTTGGTGTCGAGAGTGCTCGGGTCCACGTGCATGCCCTGACCCGGTTGCACCAGGTTCACCACCACCAGGCCGATCAACAGTGCGATCGTCGAGACGATTTCGAAGTACAGAAGTGCCAGGCCGCCGGTCTTGCCCACCCGCTTCATGTCTTCCATGCCGGCAATGCCCACCACCACCGTGCAGAAGATGATCGGCGCAATGATCATCTTGATCAGCTTGATGAAGCCATCGCCCAGCGGCTTCATGGCCGCGCCGGTTTCAGGGGCGAAGTGCCCCAGGGCGATGCCGATGATGACGGCAACCAGCACCTGGACATACAGGGATTGGTAGAGAGGCTTGCGCGCTTGTGGCGACGACATGGTGAGCACTTTCGAAAGGGGTGTACGAAAGTGCCGCACGATACGCACGGGCGTGCGATGCCGCTATTGTGGGAATCAACATTCGGGCCCGATGGCCCGGCGTGCCTCAAGGCTTCGGGCGCGGGTCTGCCACCTCGAAGGCCTGCGGTTGATGCCCCTGGCTCAGCAGCCAGTCGCGCAGCGCCAGCCCGGTGGCCACGGGCCAGTAGCGGGCTTTGGCCGGGGCGATGCGTCGGTAATCGGCCAGCTCGTCACCCAGGGTGATCTGGCCCGTGGCAGGCACGTGATAGGCCAGGATGATCTGGTTCTGGCGCTCGAAACGGTAGTGCCCCACGAAGTGCGCGCCCTGGGCATCCAGGCCCAGCTCTTCCTTCACTTCGCGCATCACGGCCTCAGCGGGGCTGGGGTCGCTGCGTTCCAGAAAGCCGGTGATCAGGGCGAAGAAGGGCACAGCCCAGGCCTTGTTGCGGGCCAGGATGAGTTCGCCTTCGTGTTCGACGATGGCCGCCACCACGGGTGTGGGGTTGTCCCAGTGCACGAAGCCGCAGGCGGGTGCCGGGCAGACCATGCGCGGTATCTCACCTTCTTGCCGTTGGACCAGTGGGGTGGCGCATTGGGGGCAGAAGGTGAAGTCCATGGCGAAAACTTGGGGTCAGTAGGATTCGAGCAGGTTGCGCAGGGCTTCCAGGTCACGCTGGGCCCATTGCACGTCGTCGAGGAACTCGTCGTCGCTGGTGCCCGGCTGCCGGAACAGCGTCAGGGTCAGCACGCTGCGGCCACGCAGGGGCACCACGCGCATCGGCACCTTCACGCGGCGGCCGTCTGGCAGGTAGACCTCGTGGTCCAGCACGCCCTGGTTGTTGTCGGGGGCAAAGGTGATCACCACGGCCGCTTCCACGCCGCTGGCCCATTGGCTCAGGCGCACGGGGTCACGCACGGCGTCGTACACCGTCTGGGCGGCGCAATCGATGGTCACGGTGATGGTCTGTGCATCACCCAGAGGGGATCCGGTCATTGTGTTGGGAACTTCATTCGCTCGGCCGAGCAGGATAACGCCTGCGCAGCGCTCTTTCGAGGCGACCTGAGGAAGATCCCAGGGTGTTCTGATGCGCTGGGGCCAAGGCCTGCCAGCGGGCTTCGAACTGCTCGGTCAGGGTGTGCCACACCGGTTCGGCTGCGGCCATCACCACCTGGTTGTCGCCATCGTCCACGGTCTGATCGAACACACCGTACCCCATCACCTTGCGCAGCTTTTGCAGGTGCTGGCTCAGGGCAGGTTCGGCCGCGTGCAGGTTGATCAGCAGCATGCCGCCATCGGCGAGTCGCGCCCGGCAATGCCGGTAAAACGAAGGCGTGCTCAGGGCTTCGGGTTGGCCGTCGGCCGTGAAGCCGTCGATCAGGATGGCATCGAAGGCGGGCAGGTCGGTACGACGCACGAACTCGGCTCCGTCGGCACAGACGATGGCCAGGCGTTCGTCGTCGTCGGGCAGCATGAAGTCATGGCGCAGGTCGATCACCTCCTGCGAGATCTCCACCACCGTCAGGTGCGTGTCGGGCAGGTGGTGGTGCATGTAGCGCACCAGCGAGCCGCCTCCCAGGCCGATCATCAGCACGCGGGCCGGTGCCGGGGTGTTCAGCAGAAAGCCCATCAGGGCGCGGGTGTATTCCAGCACCAGTTCATCGGGGGCATCGACCTTCATGCAGCTTTGCAGCAGGTCAGAGCCAAAGGTCAGCGACAGGGTCTGTCGGTTGCGGTGCAGGTGAGGCGTGGTCAAGCGGTGTTCTCAGGATTTCGGGCCGTGCGTGGCCGACCTGGCTCCGGGCATCAGCCCTTGCAGGTCGCGCCACAGCGGAGGCAGGGCCAAGGCCACCAGCAAAGCGGCCACCGGCAGGGTCGCGGTAAACCCGATGTGGTTGAAGGCCAGGGCACCGGCCAGGCCGCCCAGGAAGAACCCGGCCAGGATCAGGATGAGAACTTTCACCTTGCGCCGATCGGCCTGAACGGGGGGCAGCCTGTTTCCGGGTTCAGGGCGGTTCCAGTAGAGCATGCGCCCCAGTTCGATGCCCAGATCGGTCACCACACCCGTGAGGTGGGTGGTGCGGATCTCGGCTTTCGACACCTTGGTGATCATGGCGTTCTGCAGGCCCATCAGGAAGCACAGCAGCAGCACGGTCGAAGGCACGAAGACATCGAC
>JBEGRT010000006.1:0-3852 GCA_041180305.1 Pseudomonadota bacterium | reverse complement strand
CACTGCCCCGTGGGCATCACGCTGGAGATGCCCTGAAGCCTACGCTCAGGCCTTGCCTTGCGAGGCCACGGCCGCAGCGGCCTTGGCGGCGGCGTCGGCATCGCCCAGGTAGTAGTGGCGGATCGGCTTGAGGTTGTCGTCCAGCTCGTACACCAGGGGGATGCCGTTGGGGATGTTCACGCCCACGATGTCGGCGTCACCGATGTTGTCCAGGTACTTCACCAGGGCACGGATCGAGTTGCCATGGGCAGCGATCACGATGCGCTTGCCGGCCTTGATGGCGGGGGCAATCGACTCGTTCCAGAACGGCAGCACGCGGGCCACGGTGTCCTTCAGGCACTCGGTCAGCGGCACGTCTTCGGGGTTCAGCTTGCCGTAACGGGCGTCCTGGCGCTGGCCACGGGGGTCGTTGGCATCCAGGGCGGGCGGCGGGGTGTCGTAGCTGCGGCGCCAGACCAGCACCTGCTCGTCGCCATACTGCTTGGCCATGTCGGCCTTGTTCAGGCCCTGCAGGGCACCGTAGTGGCGCTCGTTCAGGCGCCAGTTCTTGACCACGGGCAGCCAGTCGCGGTCCATTTCGTCCAGCGCGTGGTTCAGCGTGTGGATGGCGCGCTTGAGCACCGAGGTGTAGGCCACATCGAAGTCATAGCCTTCGGCCTTGAGCAGGCGGCCGGCGTTGCGGGCCTGTTCCACGCCCGTGGGGGTCAGCTCGACATCGGTCCAGCCGGTGAAGCGGTTTTCCAGGTTCCAGGTCGATTCGCCGTGGCGGATCAGCACGAGCTTGTACATGGCAGCACTCAGTGAGGGGTTTGAGGAATAGCCCGCGATTATAAAATCGCAGGTTTTGGAGAAGGAACCCTTTGCATGAGCTACCTGGCCGACAACTGGTACTGGATGGTCGCCGCCGCCGCTTCGGGCGGTGCCCTGCTGTGGCTGCAGCTCAAAGATGGCGCGGGCGCCGGCATTTCGCCGCAAGACGCCGTGATGCTGATGAACCGTGAAAAGGCCTTCGTGCTCGACGTGTCGCCCGCCGACGTGTTCGCCACGGGCTCGGTCAACGGTGCCCGCAACATTCCGCTGGCCGACCTGGCCGGTGGCAAAGGCCTGCCCGGCAAGAAAGACCAGGTCATCGTGGTGGTCTCGCCCGATGGTCGTGACGGCGTGAAGGCCGCGGCACAGCTCAAGGCCCTGGGCCACGAGAACGTGCAGGTGATCGGCGGCGGCCTGAAGGCCTGGCTGGCGGCCAACCTGCCCCTGCAGCGCAAGGGCTGATTCCTCCCTTGCCCCTGCACCCCGCTGGGTTGATGGCCCGGCGGGACAATCTGCTCATCAGGTCCCCACGGATCGCTCTGACACGGCACCGACCGTTTTTCGCCATGCAACACGTCAAGATGTACACCACCCAGGTCTGCCCCTACTGCATCCGGGCCAAGGCCCTGCTCAAGCAGCGTGGCGTGGAACAGATCGAGGAAATCCGCATCGACACGGACCCGGCCCAGCGCGACCACATGATGGCCATCACCGGCCGACGCACCGTGCCCCAGATCTTCATCGGTGACACCCATGTGGGCGGCTGCGACGACCTGATCGCCCTGGACGGTGCCGGCAAGCTGCAGCCCCTGCTGGGCGCCTGAACGCGCCTTCGCAGTGGCTGCTTGATGCCCCTCGACAGAGGGGTCATGCCCTGGGCGAAACCCTGGGGCCCGCTGCCCCTGAGCGTCATGGGGCTGGGTGATAATCCACCGCGTTTCGCTTGTCATCACCCAAAGGATTCCCATGTCTGAACAAGACACCAACAACCAGCCGGCCTTCAGCATTCAGCGCATCTACCTGAAGGACCTGTCGGTCGAACTGCCGAACGCCCCCAAGATCCTGCTGGAGCAAGGCAACCCGCAAGTCGACATCCAGCTGAACATCCACGCTGAAAACGTGGTGGAAGGCTTGTACGAAGTGGCCGTGTCTGCCACCGTGACCACCAAGGTCAACGACAAGGTGCTGTTCCTGGTGGAAGCCAAGCAAGCCGGCCTGTTCGAGATCCGCAACATCCCCGAAGACCAGCTGCAGCCCATCATTGCGATCGCCTGCCCGCAGATCGTGTACCCCTACCTGCGCGCCACCGTGGCCGACACGATCAACCGCACCGGCTTCCCGCCCGTGCACCTGACCGAAGTGAACTTCCAGGCCATGTACCAGGCCCAGCTGGACCAGGCTGCCGCCGGCAACGCCTGATTGCACGCTCGCACCGCATGAACGTCACCGTCCTCGGTGCGGGTGCCTGGGGCACGGCGCTGGCCATCAGCGCCGCCCGCCGCCAGGCCCGGGTGATGCTCTGGGCCCGCGATGTGGCCCAGGCCTCCCACATGCAGCAAGCCCGCTGCAACGAACGCTACCTGGGCCCCGAGCCCTTCCCTGAACAACTCACAGTCACCTCTGACTGGGATGCGGCCATCGCGCACGCGGCCCCCGATGGGCTGATCGTGATCGGCACACCCATGGCGGCCCTGGCCGACATGCTGGCCCGCATGCCTGCACAGGCCCCCGTGGTGTGGCTGTGCAAGGGCTTTGACAAGGCCTCCGGCCGACTGGGCCATGAAATTGCCGCGGCCGTGCGCCCGAATGCGCCCAGCGGCGTGCTGTCGGGCCCCAGCTTCGCGCTGGAAGTGGCCCGTGCCCAGCCCACCGCCCTGGTCTCGGCCAGCGCCGACCCTGCCCTGGCCGAGCTGGCCGCTCAAGCCTTCCACTCTGACAGCCTGCGCGTGTACACCTCGACCGACCCGGTGGGCGTGGAGGTGGGCGGCGCCGTCAAGAACGTGCTGGCCATTGCCACCGGCCTGTGCGACGGCCTGCAACTGGGCCTGAATGCCCGCGCCGCGCTGATCACCCGGGGCCTCGCAGAAATGACCCGCCTGGGACTGGCGCTGGGTGCGCGCTCAGACACCTTCATGGGCCTGAGCGGGCTGGGCGACCTGGTGCTCACCGCCACCGGCGATCTGAGCCGCAACCGCAAGGTGGGCCAGCTGCTGGCCCAAGGCAAGACCCTGCAAGAGGCGGTGGACTCCCTGGGCCATGTGGCCGAAGGCGTCTACTGCGCCCGTACGGTGGTGCAGCGCGCCCAGCACCTGGGCGTGGACATGCCCATCGCGCACAGTGTGGTGGCTTTGCTGGACGGCAAGCTGACTGCGCAGCAGGTCGTTCGCACCTTGATGGCACGAGACCCGAAAGCAGAAGCCTGAGCGCAGGCTAGACCGGCCACACCACCCCGTTGTCGTTCAGGATCGCGTCCAGCGGCATGTCGTGCGGCTCGGGTTCGAAATCTGGCACAAAACCCTGTGTGTAGCCCAGCCCCACGGTAGTGGGGTGCGGCTCCAGCACGGCCAGCGTGCGGTCATAGAAACCACCGCCATAGCCCAGGCGATAGCCTCCAAAGCTGTACCCGACACAGGGCACGAACAGCAGCGTGGGCACAATCAGCTCGGTGTCCTTGGGCTTGGGAATGCCGTAAGCGTCCTCCTCCATCGGACAGCCGGGGTACCAGGCGTGAAACGTCAGCGTCTTGTGCACTTTGTTCACAACCGGCAGGCCAATGCGGCGCAGTTGGGGTTCATCCAGCAACTCGCCATCCTCCTTCCAGCGGTGCAAGGCAGGCAAAGGGTCAAACTCGCCTTTGATCGGCCAATAGGCGCCAATCACCGCGTCTTTGCGGCCCACCAGCCAGATTCGCATCACTTGCTGGAGCAGGTCGGCCCGGGCCAGCCGGTCTGGCAAGTTCAAACGTTCTTCAATCAGGGCTTTGCGTAGCGCTTTCTTGGCATCGATGTTGTTCATAATCCCCACATGCTGTTTAGAGATATT
>JBEGRT010000005.1:0-3057 GCA_041180305.1 Pseudomonadota bacterium | reverse complement strand
ACCGCGACCACCGGCAAGGCCTCCGCGCCACTCGCCGACGCCTCACTCGCCCCAGCCACCGGCACGGCCTCGGGCACCTTGGGCTTCTTCTTGAAGAAACTGAACATGGCTTGCATTCTCGCCGAAAGAGGCGCTAGAATGGCAGGCTCAGGCGCTTTAGCTCAGCCGGTTAGAGCGACGGAATCATAATCCGCAGGTCCGGGGTTCGAATCCCTGAAGCGCCACCAAAAATTCAAGCCCGATGTCTCGCGACATCGGGCTCTTCTGTTTGGTTTCGTCACATCGGGGCAGGTTTTGACTGAGCCTCCATCTGACGCAATGTGATGGTCAGCCCGCCAAAGGCCGTGCAGCATGCTGGCATGCCCACGGACTCGCCGTGTGCGCAATGCGGAAGGACCGAACCATGCGCCTGCTGATCTGGGGGCTGTACGCCCTGACCGTGTCTTGCCTGGCGCTGCTGGCCTGGGGCTGCAGTGCGCTGTTCGACGTCGTGGGCCCCTTGCTGGCCCAGCCACCGGAAGCCTGGAAGCAGGCTCTGGCCGCCTGGCAAGCGCCTGCATGGCTGGGCTGGTGGGTCAACATCGGCGCCTGGGAAGCCACCCGGCAGATGGCTCTGTGGGTGCTGGAAGGCCTGGCCACTGCAGGCCCCTGGGTGGCCGCGCTGGTGGGCTGGGTGCCCGTGCTGATCTGGGCGGTGTGGGGCGCCGTGGCCCTGGGGCTGCTGGCACTGGCCATGGGCCTGCATGTGCTGGTGTCTCGCCATGAAGCCGGTGAGGCGGTCGCGGCTGGTGCCGCACGCTGGCTGGTGGCCCGGCGTTTGGGCTGGGGCTACGCAGCCTGGCAGTTGCTGCGCCGCAAGAGCTGACGACCGCAGCACGGCCCGAAAGCTGCAAAAACCGGCAAACACGGCATAACTTCGCACACCCGAAGCAAGCCAGACTGCAGCCAGGCACGCCAAACGCCGACCATGACGGGATGACCGTCACCGCAGCGCCTCCGCAGGGGGCCGACCACGCCCCCGAACCCGCGCCTGAGCGCGCCGCGCAGACCATGCGCGAATACCGCGCCATGATCGAAAGCGCGAAGGACGCCATCTTCCTGGTGGAAAACGGCACCTTCATCGAGTTCAACGCGGCGGCCGAAGCCCTGTTCCGCCTGCCCCGTTCGCAACTGCAGGGCGCCCGCCCCGGCGCCCTGTCGCCCGAGTTCCAGCCCGATGGCACCTCTTCGCACGCTGCGGCCAAACGCTATGTGGAACGCGCACTGTCGGGCGAAAGCTGCCGCTTCCACTGGGTGCACCTGCGGGGCGATGGCACACCCTTCACCGCCGAAGTGACCCTGGCCCCCGCCATGCAGCAGACACCGGGTGAAGCGCCTCGCTTCGTGTCGGTGGTGCGGGACGTGACCGAACAGCTGGCCGCGCAGCAGGCCCTGAAGGATCTGAACCTGCACCTGGAAGACCGTGTGGCCGAACGCACGCGCGACCTGCAACAGGCCATGGACGACCTGCACCGCACCCAGGCCGAACTGGTGCGCTCGGAAAAGCTGGCCGGCCTGGGTGCCCTGGTGGCGGGCATGGCACACGAGCTGAACACCCCGATCGGCAATGCCCTGATCGTGAGCAGCACCATGCACGACCAGCAACTGCGCTTTCAGCAGGACATGGCCGAAGGGCTGCGGCGCTCGACGCTGACCCGCTTCATCCAGGATGTGCAGGAAGGCATGGACGTGCTGCAACGCAACCTGCAGCGGGCCGCCGAACTGATCAGCGGCTTCAAGCAGGTGGCGGTCGATCAGTCCAGCCACCAGCGGCGCGAATGCGCCCTCGACACCCTGGTGCACGAGGTGCACATCCTGCTCACGCCCACCCTGCGGCCGGCCAATGTGCAATGGCAGGCCGAGGTGCCGCCTGGCCTGGTGCTGGACAGCTACCCCGGCCCCTTGAGCCAGGTGCTGATGAACATCGTGAACAACGCGGTGGTGCATGCCTTCGAGCAGCAAGTCGAGCCGCGCATGCGGGTGACGGCACGCGCCCTCGATGCCGAGCGCGTGGAGATCTGCCTGCAGGACAACGGCTGCGGCATCGCGGCAGAACACCTGCAGCGCGTGTTCGACCCCTTCTTCACCACGCGCCTGGGCCGCGGCGGCTCGGGCCTGGGCATGCACATCGTGTATTCGCTGGTGACCGACCTGCTGGGCGGCACCATCACCCTGGACAGCACGGTGGGCGCGGGCACCACCGTGACCATCACCCTGCCTCGGGTGGCCCCGGCAGCCCGCCTGGAAGACGCCTGAACCATGTCCGACCTTGCCCTGGAAGACGACGACCTGCTCGACCTGCTGGACGACGACGAGCCGCCAGAAGGAACGCCCGCAGCCGGCCCACAGCCCTGGCTGGTGCTGGTCGTCGACGATGACGACGATGTGCACGTGACCACCGAGATGGCCCTGCGGGACCTGTGGATCGAAGGCCGCCCCCTGCACCTGCTGCACGCCCGCGACCGTGACGAAGCCATCGCCATGGTGCAGGCCCACGAAGACCTGGCCGTGGTGCTGCTGGATGTGGTCATGGACAGCGACGATGCCGGCCTGCAGGTGGCCCGCGCCGTGCGCGATGGGCTGCGGCGCGAGGCGGTTCGCATCATCCTGCGCACTGGCCAGCCCGGCTATGCGCCGGAGATGGACACCATCCGCAACTACGACATCAACGACTACCGCACCAAGTCGGAACTCACACGTGTAAGGCTGTTCACCAGCCTGACCGTGGCCGTGCGGGTGTACCGCCAGATGCGAGCCCACGAGCAGACCCGCCGAGGTCTGGAAATGGTGGTGCGCGCCAGCAGCGAGCTGAGCAAGGCCCAGGGCATGCACCTGTTCGCACAGGGCGTGGTGAGCCAGTTGTGCGCACTGCTGGGCATCGAACCCGAAGGGCTGATCTGCGCCCAGGCCGGACTGCGGCACGGCAACGAACCGGCCCACGTGATCGCGGCTGCTGGGCGCTACGGCAACCTGCTGCGCAAGCCCCTGGACGACATCCAGACCCCGGCCGTGCAGCAG
>JBEGRT010000004.1:0-3444 GCA_041180305.1 Pseudomonadota bacterium | reverse complement strand
GAGCACCACCCACCCGGGAGGCCCCTGCATGGCTACAACATCCGGCGCGCGCGCCTGGACCCCTTGCTGCGCCAGCTGGCGGGTGACACCCGTGGCGTGACCCTGCTCACCGGCGTGTCGGCACGAGGCCTGATCGATGACCGTGGGCGCATTGCCGGCGTGCGCGTGCAAGGCGCCATTGGCGACCGCAGCCTGCGTGCTGGCCTGGTGGTGGCTGCCGATGGGCGCCACAGCGAAATGGCTCGCCTGGCCGGGGTCGTGCCCCGTCAATCGCAGAACCGGCGCCATGGTGTGATGCTGGCCCTGAGAGGGGTCGACCTTCAACGCGGCGTCCGGTCGCAGATGTGGCTGGAAGGCGCCGATGTGTCTTACGTGTTCCCCAACGACGATGGCGTGACCCTGATGGCCTGGTGTGGGCCGCCCGAGCGCTTCCGCGACCTCGAACGCCCGCAACTGCACGATGCCTTGTTGGGCCACATCCGCAGCCTGCCCGATGCGCCCCAGTTGCACCACGCCGACGTCGCCGGTGATTTGCTGGTGGTGCGCGAGCACCCCAATGTGTACCGTCCGCCCGTGGTGCGTGGCATGGCCCTGGTGGGCGATGCCTTGCAGAGTGTGGATTACGTGCACGGGGTGGGCTGCGGCTGGGCCCTGCAGGCGGCCGAATGGCTGGGGGAAAGCCTGTCGGGCCGACTGAAAGACGAGCGCTGGCGACGCGAGGGGCTGCAGGCCTACGCCCAAAGGGTGCGGCAGCATCTGGGGCCGCACCGGTTCTTCATCGACGATTTCGCACGCCGCCTGCACATGAACGCTGCCGAGCGCCTGTTCTTTGCGGCCGCTGCCCGAGACACGCGCTGGGCGGCCCGCATGATGGCCGTGGGCGCGCGGCACGTGTCGCCGTGGTCGCTGATGAGCCCGGCCGCGCTGCTGTCGGCCTCCTGGGTGTGCCTGACCCGGCCGCTGCCCGACGGTGGCACGCGCCGGGCCCTGGCGCCCGCGACGCCCATTCCGGTGGGGCGCCAGCCTGTGGCCGCCTGATCACCCACAAGTCTGGCGGGCGCAAGCCAGCTTATTGCGCCGATGCCAGCCGGCCCGCCCCGCTAGAGTCGATGCACTCTGGGAGGCTGCACGGCATGGCTTGGTGGAAGCGCGTTCTTCAGTGGTTCACCGCGGGCGACGGGGCACAGGCGCCGACACCGCAGCGCCGGTCTGCGCCCGTGCCTGTGCCCGTGCCCGTGCCTGTGCCTGTGCCTCAGCCCGCTTCCGCACCGACGCCTGGCCCTGTGCCGCGTGTGGCCGCTTCTTCGGCCTGGCTGCACCGCGACGAACTGCTCGACGACACCGGACGCCTGGCGGGCTATCGCTTCGTGGCCCGCACCGAGGCGTTGATGGAAGAGGGCCCCCAGGGACTGGCCCAGGTGCTGGTGGACGCGGGTGTGCCGGCATTTGCCGAGCGCCGCATGGCCGTGATCGACCTGCCCCGGCCCGACTGGGCGCAGGCCGAGGCCCTGGTGGCGCTGGCCACCCCCCGCTGGGTCTGGCGGGTCGATGTGTCGCGCCTGCTGGGCGAGGTGGCCGACTGGATGCCGGCCTTGCGCACCCTGCGCGCCTCGGGGCAGGGCGTGGCCCTGGCGGGCCTGGGGCCCGATCCGCTTCAACACCCGGCCCTGGGCGAGGCCACCCATGTGGTGCTGCCCTTTGCCCCCGACAGCGCCGATGCACTGGACCGCCAGCTCAAGGCCCTGCAGCGCGACTGGCCCGATGTGAAGGTCATGGTCGACGAGGTGCCCAGCTGGCCCGATCGCCACTGGTGCCGCGCCATGGGCGCGCGCTGGGTCTCGGGGCCTTTCGTGTGCACGCTCGACCCTGCCGAGCAGGGCAAGCCTTTGCATGCCAGCCGCCTGGTGCTGCTGAACATGCTGAACCTGGTGCGCCAGGAAGCCGATGCCGCTGCGATTGCCGACGTGGCCAAGCGCGACCCGGGGCTGGCCGCCCAGCTGCTGCTGCAGGCCAATGCGGCCCAGCACGGCCTGCGCACGCCCATCACGGGGCTGGAGCAGGCCATCCTGATGATGGGCCGCCAGGCGCTGTACCGCTGGTTGGCCGTGGCCGTGTTCCGCAGCGGCTCTGACCGCCCGCTCGATCGCACCCTGCTGGAAATGGCCTTGTCGCGCGGGCGCTTCATGGAGGCCGTGGCCCAGTCACAAGGCCACGCTGACCTGGCCGACGAGCTCTTCCTGCTGGGGGTGCTGTCCCTGGTCGATGTGTTGCTGGGGCTTCCCATGCCCGAACTCGTCAAGCGCATCAGCCTGAGCCCGCCCGTGCAGCAGGCCCTGCTCGAGACCGATGGCCCCCTGGCGCCCTTCCTGATGCTCACCATCGCCATGGAAAAGGGCATCGAACGGCGCATGGGGCAACTGGCCCTGCAGCTGCGGCTGGATGCCGCGGCCTTGCCCACACTGCGCACCGAGGCGCTGGCCTGGGCCGAAGAGGCCGTGCGCTGAAGCGGTGGACCAGTGAGTGTCGCCTGTGGCCCAAAAGGTTCAAGTGGTCGGGCGCCTCCCAAGGTTTAGGGTGTCGGCCGCACGCGCCCTCCGGCACAATCTCCGCCAACCCTCGCCGCCCCCCTTCGTCCTCGCTCTGTCCCGGGCCCCATCTGTTGACCACCATGTCTCAAGCCTTGCACCGGCCCTGGCGGGCTTTTTCGCTGCTGCTGCTCACCGTCTGGCTGATGGCCCTGGGGCTGCCTTCGGCCTGGGCGGCCAATCGCCTGGCCCTCATCATCGGCAACGACCAGTACCGCTTCGTGCCGCCGCTGCAGAACGCCGTGGCCGACGCCAACACCATCGCCGAGGCCTTCCGCAAGGCCGGCTACAAGACCACGGTGCTGGGCAACCGCGACCTCAAGAGCATGAAGGACGACATCCGCACCTTCCGCAAGCAGGTGCAAAGTGGCGACGAGGTGGTGTTCTTCTATTCGGGCCACGGCACGCAGATGGGCGGCGAGAACTTCCTCTTGCCCATCGATGTGCGCGCCGAAAGTGCCGACCAGGTGCGCGACGACGCCTTGTCGCTCAGCCAGGTGCTCAATGACCTGCGCACCTCCAACCCCGCCTTCACGCTGGCCATTGTGGATGCCTGTCGCGACAACCCCTTTGCCAGCAAGGGCCGCGCCATCGGTGGCCGTGGCCTGACGGGCGTAGCCGGGGCCACGGGCCAGATGGTGATGTATGCCGCCGGCGAAGGCCAGCAGGCGCTGGACCGCCTGGGCCCGGGCGACACCGTGCGCAACGGCGTGTTCACCCGCGTGTTCGTGCGCGAGATGACGCGGCCCGGCCTGCCCATCGACCAGGTGCTGCGCAATGTGCGCGTGGAAGTGAACCGCCTGGCCGCCAGCGTGCGCCACGAGCAGGTGCCCGCGCTGTACGACCAGGTGCTGGGCAC
>JBEGRT010000003.1:0-9099 GCA_041180305.1 Pseudomonadota bacterium | reverse complement strand
CTTGCCGGAGCGATTCCATGAGGATGGAGGTGATCAGGAAGCCGCTGATCACGAAGAAGACATCCACCCCGACATATCCACCGCTGAAGGCCGAAAACCCGGCGTGGAAACAGATGACGGGAAGCACGGCGACGGCGCGCAGGCCGTCAATTTCGCGTCTGTAATGCATGAGCCCTGGACAACGTGGGCAGCCACTCACGGCCCCCCCCCTGTGTGTTGGTGTGTGTTGATGTGGCTCTGAATATAGCCACGGACAGGCATGGCGCCGGGGCAAACGCCCCCCCGCATTTGAGGCAATTCCACGCGCCGGGCAGGGCTTTGCTCAGGCCCCACCGCCAGCGGCCGATATGCAGGAGGAGGCATTCCAGGGATGCCTGTCGCCGCCCCTGCCAGAGCCCAGGGCGTCCGGCCTGACACCAGGGGCTCTGCATGCAGAAGGAGAAGTCCATGGGCGGTTGGTGGTCTCGTGCGCGTTTGCGCACCCGGGTGCAGGCGGGCTTTGTGCTGGTGCTGTTGCTCGCGGCCATCCAGGGTGGTGTCGCGTATGTTGAAATGGACAAGATCAACGAGCAATCGACCGAGATCGAGCGCAACTGGTTGCCCAGTGTGGAAACCGTGGGCGAGCTCAAGGCCCAGGTGGCCACCTACCGAAGCCTGCGTTTTCAGCATGTGCTGGCCCTGACGGCCGAAGACAAAACGCGCATCGCGCAGGAACTGCAAGCACTCGACGGCCAGATCGAAGCGCACCTGGGGCGCCTCAAGACCTTGTCCAACACAGACGAAGAACGTGCGCTGTACGAGCGCTTCGTGACAGCCTGGCAGGCCAGCCGCGCCATGCGCCCCCAGTTGCTGGCACTCAGCAACGATGGCGAGGTGCAGGACGCCGCCGCGCTGCTCAATGGGCCGGCGCGGGTGCATGGCTTGCAGATGACCGAGGTCATTGACCAGCTGGTCAAGCTCAATGTGGAGGGTGCGAATGCGGCCAGCGCCGAAGGCGATGCCGTGTTTGCCCGCGCCGTGTGGATCATGGGCGCCGTGTGGCTGGGCATGACCCTGCTGGGCCTGGTGCTGGGCGCCCGCATGGCCACATCGGTCGCCCAGCCCGTTCTGCAGGCCCGCGATGCGCTGCGCGCGATGGCAGACGGTGACCTCCATGTGGCCATGCCCCCGTCGCGCGGCGATGAAGTGGGCGAGATGATCGAGGCCATGCGCACGATGCAGCAGCAACTGGCCGATCTGGTGGGCCGTGTGCGGCAGGCCGCTGACAGCGTGGCCACGGCCAGCACGCAGATCGCCCAGGGCAACCAGGACCTGAGCCAGCGCACGGAGATGCAGGCCAGCGCCCTGGAGCAGACGGCCGCCTCGATGGACGAGCTGGCCTCCACCGTGCAGCAGAACGCCGACACGGCCAACCAGGCCAACAGCCTGGCCCTGCGGGCTTCCGATGTGGCCCGCGAAGGCGGGGCCTCGGTCGAGCAGGTCATCCAGACCATGCGTGGCATCACGGAATCATCTCGCCGCATTGCCGACATCATCGGCACCATCGACGGCATTGCGTTCCAGACCAACATCCTGGCGCTGAACGCCGCGGTGGAAGCGGCCCGGGCGGGCGAGCAGGGGCGGGGCTTTGCCGTGGTGGCCAGCGAGGTGCGCTCGCTGGCGCAGCGCAGTGCCACGGCCGCCCGCGAAATTCGCCAGCTGATCACCGACAGCGTGGAGCGCGTGGAGCAAGGCAATGCACAGGTGGCCCAGGCCGGCGGCACCATGCAGGGCGTGGTGCAGGCCATTGGCGAAGTGGCCAGCCTGATGCAGGGCATCAGCAGTGCCTCGCGCGAGCAAAGCGTGGGCGTGCACCAGGTGGGCGAAGCCGTGAGCCAGATGGACCAGGTGACCCAGCAGAACGCGGCCCTGGTGGAAGAAGCTGCCGCCGCCGCACAGAGCCTGAGCCATCAGGCGCAGGAACTGGTGTCGGCCATGGCGGCCTTCAAGACTTCGTGAGGCCCTGCCGCCATGCGCGCGGCGAACACCCCAGGCGGGCACTGAAAGCCCGCGACAGGGCCGAGGCGCTGGCGTAGCCCAGTTCCTCGGCCAGCTCCTTCATGCCGCGGCCGGCCTGCAAGCCTTGCTGCGCCAGTTGCATGCGCCACTGGGCCAGGTAGTCAGCCGGGGGCTGCCCCACCACTGCGTGGAATTCGGTGGCAAAACGCGTGCGCGACATGCCGGCCAGGTCGGCCAGCGCTGGCAGGTGCCAGGCTTGCCCTGGGGCTTCGTGCATGGCCGTGAGCGCGCGGGCCAGGCCGGGGTGGGCCAGGCCGGGCAGCAGCCCGGGTGACAGTTGCGAAGTGGCCGGGTGATCGAGCAACCAGCGCAGCAACTGCAGCAGCACCACTTCGAACAGCCGGTCGGCCAGCAGGCGGTGGCCGCAGCGCATGTGTTCGGTTTCTGCCAGCAGCAACTGCAAGGCGGCTTCCAGCCCGGGTACCTGGGCCAGCGGGGCCAGCACCAGCGGGGGCAGGGCCATGGCCACCGGGTGGTGTGCGCCCCCCTGAAAGTGCAGCTGCGCGCAGGTGAAATCCGAGCCTTCCGCTGGCGGGTTGTGGAAGCGGTGTGTGAAGGGCCGCGCGTAAAGCAGCAGCGTGGGTTCGCTGAGCACCAGCTGGCTGGGCACCTGCCGTGCCCCTGGGTGCGTGACCTTCAAGTTGCCGCGCCGCAGCACGTGCAGGAAGCCGTGGCCCAGCGCCGCATCGAAATGGTTCAGCCCGCACAGGGGGCCGCTGTGGTGCAGCTGGGCCGACACGGGGAAGCGTTGCAGCAGGCCACTGAGGCGGTCGATGGATGGAGGCATGGTTCTGAACGAATGGGCATGTATGGCGCATGAAATGTAGCGTTTCATTCGATGTGGCACCAGACACTGAAGGCCTGTTCCACACCACGCCACTTCTGGCAGAAAGGCAAGACCATGCCCCGCATCAACCTCGACACCTCCCGCTCCCCTGCCGCCAGCCAGGCCCTGCTGCAGCAGGTTCACCAGGCCTTCGGCGCCACGCCCCACATGTTCAAGGCCGTGGCCAATTCGCCGGCAGCCCTGCAAAGCATGTGGGCCGCATTTGGCGCCTTGGGCCAGGGCACGCTGGGTGCCGCACTGGGCGAGCAGATCGCCGTGGCCGTGGCCAACCGCAACCGGTGTGAATACTGCCTGGCCGCGCACACCGTGCTGGGCCGCAATGCAGGCGCCAGCCCCGAGGCCATGGCCCAGGCCCAGGTGGGCCTGAGCACCGACCCGCGCACGCAGGCCGCCCTGACCTTCGCCCTGAAGGTGGTGGAGCAACGCGCCCAGCTGACAGACGGTGACGTGGCCGCCCTGCACGAGGTGGGGTTCACCGACGAGCAGGCCATGGAGATCCTGGCGCATGTGGCCCTGAACCTGTTCACCAACTACGTGAACGTGGCCTTCGACGTGCCGGTCGATTTCCCGCGCGTGGCCCTGCGATAAGCTGCCGCCATGGCCGCTCACATCACCGTCATCCAGCACCTGTCGTTTGAAGACCTGGGCAGTTTCGAGCCCTTGTTGCGCCAGCGTGGCCACGGCATCACCTGCCTGCAGGCCGGGGTCGATGCGGTGGGCCCGGCCATCGAACAGGCCGAGTGCCTGGTGGTGCTGGGCGGCCCCATCGGGGTTTATGAAGCCGACCGTTACCCCTTCCTGCAGGAGGAGCTGCAAGCCCTGCAGGTGCGCCTGGCCGCCGGGCGGCCCACGCTGGGCATCTGCCTGGGCGCGCAGCTGATGGCGCAGGCCCTGGGCGGGCGGGTCTACCCCGGTGGCCGCAAGGAGATCGGCTTTGCGCCACTGCAGCTGACCGACGCCGGGCTGCAGTCACCGCTGCGCCATCTGCAGGGGGTGCCTGTGCTGCACTGGCACGGCGACACCTTCGACCTGCCGCCGGGTGCGCAGTGGCTGGCGGCTTCCGAGTTGTACCCCCACCAGGCCTTCAGCCTGGGTCCGCAGGTGCTGGCGCTGCAGTTCCACCCCGAGGCCGAGGTGCGCACCTTCGAGCGCTGGCTGATCGGCCATGCGGCCGAGCTGGGCGCAGCGGGCATCAGCGTGCCACTGCTGCGTGAACAAGCGCGCACGCTGGGCCCTGCGCTGCAGCAGGCCGCTCGGGCCGTGCTGACCGACTGGCTGCAGGCGATCACCGCCTGAGGGCGGGCCCGCCGCTGCGGGGGCTGAACAGGTAGTCGCTGCCGGCCTCGTGACCGGCCCAGTGGGCGGCACCGTAGCGCGGGCTCTGGGGCAGTTCCCGCTCGACATCCTGGCGCACACGCTCGAACAGCTGCAGCCCGGGTGTCAGCGCGTCCAGGGTCTGCCAGTGCTTGAGCAGGCTGATCGCGAACACCGAGTGGCCGTCTTCACCCGTGTCGGCCACGGGCTCCAGCGAGCCAGAGGTCATCACGGTCACGGCGCGGTGGCGCAGCAGGTCTTCCGGGGCCTGGCTGAGCACCTGCACGGGCGCCTGGCCGGCCATGGCGCCGGAATAGCAGCTGTCAGACACCACCGTGAGTTGCCGGGCTGGCACGTGCGACAACCAGCGGGCCAGGTCGGCGTTGGAGAACCATGTGCGGGCGTCGTCCACGCGGGCATCGGACGGGATCCAGTACCCCAGGCCGGTGCGGCGGCTCATTTCGCCATGCCCGGCGAAGTACACCAGCAGGCTGTCGTTGCCGCGCAGGTCGCGTTGCAGGGCATTGAGCGCAGCGATCAGTTCGCGCTTGCCGGCATTGGCCAGCAAGGTCACCTGGAAGCCCATGTCGTGCTCCAGCGTGCCGGCCACCAGCCGGGCATCGGCCAGGGCGCCGATCAGTTGCGGGATGCGCGTGTCTTCGTAATCGTTCAGGCCAATGACCAGCGCGTGACGGCGCGGGCGACGGGGCTGCAGCGAGTCGTCGGTGATCGGCGGGGTCAGCAGCAGGCAATGGCCTTCGCGCGCACCCTGGCTTTGTGAGGCTTCCGTGGCGGGCTGTGCGCCGGCCTGGCCGCCTTCGGCCGATGCTGGCGGGGCGCATTCGGGGGTGTCGGGCAACTCGGGCTGTGCGTCGACCTGCATCAGCCCCTGGGCCAGCACATCGGCCTTCCAGTCTTTGCGGGCGCCCAGCAGATCGGTCAACTCCTCGCGGGTGAGCCGTGACACGGGCAGGGGCCGGAGGTAGGTCAGGTCGCCACCCGTGAGCAACTGGCGTCGCCGTGCATCGTCGAGCACGGGCCGTCCGTTGCCAGGCGTGGTGCTGCCCGGGCCGGGCGTGCCGGCCGCCGGAGGCGTCAGGGTGTCCCAGGGGGGCTCGGGCAGGTCTTTGACCCAGGGGCCGCTGCCACCGCCGCCTCCGGGGGTGATGGGCTCACCAGGGGCCTTGGGCAAGCCTTCGCGCCAGGGGCGGTCGGTGGGCGGCTCGTTGGTCGGGGGCGTGGGCGATGTGGGCGGCGTGGGGTCGGCCACCGGCAGGCGCAGCAGCGACAAGGCGGTGAGGGTCTGCTCGGTCGTGTGGGTGCTCGGGTGCGCCCATGAGCTCGGGCTGCCTTGCACCTGGGCGGCTTCCAGCAGGGCCACCCGCGTGGCGGTGCTGCCGGCGGCGGGCGCGCTTTGCAGCACACCGGCCAGGGTGGCGTTGCCCAGCACCCGCATGGCGGGCTGGTCGGCCGCGGCCAGGCCTTCGAGCTGCAGGGTGCCGGTCTCGGTCTGGCTGAACTGGCCCAGCACATCGAGGGTGCCCGACACGCCCGCACCCACATTGCCCAGCTGCCCGCTGTTGACCAGCGTGCCGGTCTGGCCCAGGTCGATGGTGCCTGGGCCAGTGAGCGTGCCGGCGTTGAACAGGTCAGCGCCTTGCGAGAAGGCGCTGACCTGCAGCGTGCCACCCTGCAGGACGATGGTGCCCGTGTTGCGGGCCATGCCGCTCAACTCCAGCGACGCGGCAGGGCCGTCCAGCACGATCTGTGCGTCTTGCAGGAAATCGGTGCCGCCGATCAGGGCCTGTGCGCCTTGCACCCGCACCGTGCCGGCGCTGAGGGTCAGGCCCTCGGCGGCCAGGTTCAGTTGCGAGGCATCGTGCAGCACCAGGGTCGAGCCGCCAAAGGCCAGATCGCTCAGCCAGGTCCAGGTGGCTTCTGCGCCGATGTCGATGGTCAGGCCAGGCGCCAGCTGGGTGTCGGTCACGGTGGCTTCGTTGCCTGAGACCTGCACCAGCAGGCTGCTGTCGGCGGGCGCCAGGGTCAGGTGGCTCAGGTTCGCCTGCCCACTGATCAGCAGGGCCTGGCCCGAGGCCTTGAGCACGCCCCCGTTGAGGTCGATGGGGTTGTTCAGGATGACGAAGGCCTGCGCGCTGGGGGTGACCGACTGACCGGCCAGCAGGGTCAGGTTCAGCGGGGCATCGCCAAAGGCCTGGAAGCTGCCTTGTACGTTGACCTGGCCCGCAGCGCTGAGGGTGAGGTTCGAGGGCTTGAGGCTTTCGGTGGTGATGTCGGCCTTGAAGACCAGGTCGCCTTCGGTGGACTGCAGGATGGCCGTGCCGCCTGTGTTGAGCACACGGTTCACGGCCGAGCTCACGACCACGCCATCGGAGGTGGGCACGTCGAAGCGCCCTCCTTCGCTGACGCGCAATTGCGTGCCCCGCGCGCGCCACACGCCGCCCACGCCTGCGTCCAGGCCACTGACATCGAGGCTGCCGTGCACGCTGAGGGTGCCGTCGCTGAAGGTTTCGATCAGGCCGCCGCGCCCACCACCGACGAACAGGTCGCCTTCCAGGGTGGTGCTTTGCGAGGCATCGAGCCGGATGGTGCCGCCCTGAAAGCCCGCATTGGCCGAGGCACTGAGCACCGAGCTGGCGAACTGTTCGACGGTCAGCGCCTTGGCATGGGCCTGGCCCAGTTCGTCGGTGCCTGCCAGGCCCACGTCGATCTGGCCACCGTTGCCGGGCCCTTGCACCTCCACGCGCCCACGCAACTGGATGCGGGGCCCGATCAGGGTGATCTGGCTGGCCAGGGCCTGGGGGTCGGCGCTCTCGCTCTGGGCCCGCAGGTCGCCTTGCACGTCCAGCGAATCGCTGGCCTTGAGCACGATCTGCTCGCGGGCATCGGTGGTCAAGGCGGTGGCCCTGAGCGTGCCTTGCTGGTTGACGATGCCGCCTTGCACGTCGATCCGGGTGCTGTCGATCTGGCCATTGACCTCGACGGTGTGCCCGGTGAAGCGGCCACGGAAGGCCAGGTAGGGCAGGTTCACATCGACGGCTTCGAGGTCTTGCCCGGCCAGCAGGGCCACCTGACCACCGGGCGCCTGGATGATGCTGGTGTCGCTCAAGGTGACCCGTGGACCCAGCAGCAGCACCTGCCCACCCGTGGTGGTGGTGATGGTGCCCGCCTGCTGCAGCACACCGCCGGTGGCTGCAGGGTCGACCTGGAAGCGGAAGCGGTCGTTGACGAAGTCATCGGCGTTCATGGTGGCCACGCCGCCCACGAAGCCCGCCACATTGATGCTGGCCCCCTGGCCGATCAGCAGGCCCGCCGGATTGAGCAGCCAGACACGGCCGTTGCTGCTGAGCGAGCCCAGCAACTGGCTGGCTTCGCCGCCGGTGACGCGGTTGAGCACGCGGCTGCTGCTGTCGGGCAGGTTGAACTGCACCTTGCCGCCTTCGCCAATGGAAAACTGCGCCCAGTCAAGCACGGCCCGGTGGGTGGCCGTGACGGTGAGATCACCCGGGGCGTTCAGGGTGGCGCTGGCGGTGCCGCGGGTCACGGTCATGCCGGTGGGCACGGTCTGGCTGTGGGCCGTCGGGCACAGGCTGCAAGCCAGCACACAGGCACTGGCCAGGGTGGTGAGCGACAAGCGCCCCAGGCGGATGTGTCGGTTCATCGTGGTGCTCACAGGGTGTACTGCAGGGAAACATGGGCGCGCCATTGCTGGCGGCGGGTGGTGTCCAGGCCGCGAAGCGCCTGGGCGACGTCCATGCGCAAGGCGAGCCCCTGGGGTGTTTCTCGGGTCAGGCCCACACCCAGGCTGGCCAGCTGGCAGCGGGCGCTCAAGGCATGGCAGGCGCTGCCATCGACACGTCGCACCACCCCGGCGTCGGCAAAGACCGAGGGGCGCCAGGTGGTGCCCATGCTGAGCGTGGCACTGAGCCAGCCGCCCTGGTCGCCCATGCCTTCGCGTTCGGCATAGCCACGCACGCCCTGGGCGCCGCCCAGGCCCATCTGTTCGGCGGGCAGCAAGGCTTGCGCGCTGTACTGCGCGGCGCCACGCACCACCCATTGCCAGGCGCCCATGCGCTGCTGCCAGGCGGCATCACTGCGCAGCACGCCGTAGCGGGGCGAGGCGCCGGCCCGCAGCGCCTGCAGGTGCTGGGCATCGCCCTCGCCCAGGCCGGCCCCGAGGTTGGTGCTGGCCTTGACCGAGCCCACGAAGCGCCCATCGACCTGGGCACGCAGGCCCAGGGTCAGGGGCAGCAGCAGGGCCGAGCCCTGCACCTGGCCGCAGCCCTCCGGGCCAAAGTCGCCCAGGCTGCAGCGGCTGGACATGCGCCGCGCATCGAGCGAGGCGCTCCACTGCGTGCGCCACCCGCTGACAGCCGGCAGGTGCCCGATGACGCGTGCGCCCAGCACGGCCCCTCCACCCGAGATGTTGAGATCGCCCAGCTCGGTGGGCAGGCGGGTGTTGCCTGCGCGCGAGGCGGCGGCATCGAACTCCAGCATCCAGCGGCGCGAGGCCAGTGGCCAGCGGTAACGGGCCGCCAGCGCGCCACTGTCGCTCGCCGCTTCCACGGGCACATCCACGTGCAGGCTCAGGGCATCGTCGCGGCCGGTCAGGCTGGCGTGCTGCACATCCAGCCCGGCACGCCAGTCGCCGTGCTGGCTGCCTTGGCCGGAGTTGTCCAGCCCCAGGCGCCAGCTGACAGGGTCCTGTTCGTCCACGGTGACCAGCGCGTCGACTTCGCCGTGGCGCAGGCCGGGCTGGAACACCACACGCAGCCGACGTGCGGGGTGCTCGTTGGCCATCGCGGCATCGGCATCGATGCGGGCCAGGGGCAGGGGCTGCCCCACCTGCAGATGTGGCAAGG
>JBEGRT010000002.1:0-4966 GCA_041180305.1 Pseudomonadota bacterium | reverse complement strand
CGAAGGCCACAGCACGCAGATCGAGGTGAACCCCTCGAAGGCGGCCAAGTGCGAGCGCTGCTGGCACTACCGCGACGACGTGGGCAGCAACCCCGAACACCCCACCCTGTGCGGCCGTTGCGACAGCAACCTGCACGGTGAAGGTGAACACCGCGAGCACGCCTGACATGGCCACCAGGAAAGCCGCTGGCGGCGCCACGGGCCTGTGGCCCTGGCTGGGCATCGCCCTCATCATCATCTTGCTCGACCAGATCAGCAAGGTGGTGGTGCTGGGCGCCTTCAACCTCTACGACTCGCGTGAAGTCACGGGCTGGTTCAACCTGGTGCGGGTGCACAACCATGGCGCGGCTTTCTCCTTCCTGGCCAACGCCGGGGGCTGGCAGCGCTGGTTCTTCACGGGCCTGGGCGTGGTCGCCGTGGGCTTCATCGTGTGGATGCTGCGCCAGCACGGCCAGCAAAAGCGCTTTGCCTGGGCGCTCACCCTGGTCATGGGCGGTGCGGTCGGCAATGTCATCGACCGCCTGATCCACGGCTACGTGGTCGATTTCCTCGACTTCCACTGGGCCTTCCTGGCCCCGATGTTCCCGGGCGGGCATTTCCCCGCGTTCAACATCGCCGATGTGGCCATTTCCATGGGTGCGGCCCTGCTGATCCTGGACGAAATCATCCGCGTGCGCCGCGGTTGAAGCCTTGTCCATGGCACATTTCCTGCCCCTTCCGGGGGCAGGGATAGCCTGACACAGGGGCGCCTTGCCCCTGTGCTACGCTGGATTTCATCTCACACATGACCCCAGCGTGCACCATGCCCGGCCTGCTCCCCAACATCGATCCTGACGGCCTGCTCGAGTTTTCGGTGGTTTACACCGACCGGGCCCTCAACCACATGTCCAAGCGTTTCCAGGGTGTCATGACCGACATCTCGGGCATGCTCAAACAGGTCTACAACGCGCACTCGGCCGTGCTGGTGCCCGGCAGCGGCACCTTCGGCATGGAATCGGTGGCGCGCCAGTTTGCGCATGGCAAGCATGTGCTGGTCATCCGCAACGGCTGGTTCAGCTTCCGCTGGACACAAATCTTCGACATGGGCCAGATCCCGGCCAGCCACACGGTGCTCAAGGCCCGTCGCACGGGCGAAGGCTCGCAGGCGCCCTGGGCACCCGCACCCATTGACGAGGTGGTGGCCACCATCGCCCGTGAAAAGCCGGCCCTGGTGTTTGCACCCCACGTGGAAACCGCGGCCGGCATGATCCTGCCTGATGATTACCTCAAGGCCGTGGCCGATGCGGTGCATGCTGTGGGCGGCCTGTTCGTGCTCGACTGCATCGCCTCGGGCGCCATGTGGGTTGACATGAAGGCCACCGGGGTGGATGTGCTGATCTCGGCCCCGCAAAAGGGCTGGAGCAGCTCGCCGTGTTGCGCCATGGTCATGCTCAGCGAGCGGGCCCGCCAGGCCATCGACGGCACGCAAAGCAGCACCTTCGCCATGGACCTCAAGAAGTGGCTGCAGATCATGGAAACCTACGAGGGCGGCGGCCACGCCTACCACTCGACCATGCCCACCGACGCCCTGACCCGCCTGCGCGAAGTCATGGCCGAAACCCGGGCCTATGGCTTCGACAAGGTGCGTGCCGAGCAGATCGAGTTGGGCCGCCGCGTGCGCGCCTTGCTGGAAAGCCGGGGCTTCCCCAGCGTGGCAGCCAGCGGCTTCCAGGCGCCCGGCGTGGTGGTGAGCTACACCACCGACCCCGAGATCCAGTCGAGCAAGAAGTTCCTGGCCGTGGGCCTGCAGACCGCCGCCGGCGTGCCCCTGCAGTGCGACGAACCGGCCGATTTCCGCTCCTTCCGCATCGGCCTGTTCGGCCTGGAGAAATGGCACCAGGTCGAGCGCACCCTGGAACACCTGGCCCACGCACTCGACCAGGTGGCCCCGGGCGCCCAGCAGGCGGCCTGAAGCCCCTGGGCCTGCCAAAGGCCCGCTCTCTGTTGTTTCCCGCCTCGCGGCGCCCCCTTTTCACAGGCGGCGCCGCTTGTTTTGGCGGCAGGGGCTTCCCTGCTGGCACAGATCTCGCTAACTTGAGGCATGGCGCCTGCATCGGGCGCCACAGCCGGAGACCTGTGCCATGTCTGCCCACATCGTGCTCACATCGCACCCCGCACGGGGTGCTTCGGCCCACAACGCCGTCCACTGGGGGGCCGACACGGCCCAGGCGCGGGGCCCGCTGGTGGCCAGCGTGGCCAACCCGGCTTCCCGCAACGTGATCGGCACCCACGCGGGCGCCTACTCGGTGTACCGGGCCCTGGCCGTGGCCTCGGGCCAGCTGCAACGCCAGCACAAGCCCGACCTGACCGACACCGCGCCTGCCGAAACCATCGGCCCGCACCCGCAATGGGCCGACCCCGGCAAGATCGTCTCGCTCGACCCCTGGGGCCACCTGGTGGCCAGCGAATTCAAGGCCCAGCTCGATGCGGGCATGGACATCAGGCCCACCATCGCCATCACCAAGGCCCACATCAACATGCCCGAGCTGGTGGGCGCCATCGCTGCGGGCCGCCTGCACCCCGATGGCGACATCCTGCAGGCCAATGGCGACGTCAAGGTCACCAAGGCCGCGGTCGACCCTGTGTGGTATCTGCCGGGGCTGGCCGAGCGCTTCGGCATCAAGGAAAGCCAGCTGCGCCGCCACCTGTTCGAGCAGACGGCCGGCATGTTCCCCGAGCTGGTCACCCGGCCTGACCTCAAGGTGTTCCTGCCGCCCATCGGGGGCATGACCCTGTATTTCTTTGGCGATGTCACCCAGCTCGGCAAGCCGGAAACCAAGGTGGCCTGCCGCCTGCACGACGAATGCAATGGCTCTGACGTGTTCGGCTCCGACATCTGCACCTGCCGACCCTATCTGGCCCATGGCATCGAGGTGTGCATCGAGATGGCGCAGCAGGGTGGGGTGGGGCTGGTGATCTACAACCGCAAGGAAGGCCGCGCCCTTGGCGAGGTCACCAAGTTCCTGGTCTACAACGCCCGCAAGCGCCAGGTGGGTGGCGACCGCGCCGAAACCTATTTCGCCCGCACCGAGTGCGTGGCCGGTGTGCAGGACATGCGCTTTCAGGAGCTCATGCCCGATGTCTTCCACTGGCTGGGCATCAAGCGCATCGACCGCTGGGCCTCCATGAGCAACATGAAGCATGGCGCGCTGGTGGAGCAGGGCATCGAGGTGGTCGAGCGGGTGCCCATTCCCGAAGCCCTGATCCCGGCTGACGCCAGCGTCGAGATGGACGCCAAGAAGGCCGCGGGCTACTTCAGCACCTACACACCCGACGCCACCGAACTGGCCGTGGCCAAAGGCCGGGGGTTGATGGAATGAACGCCCCCGACCCCACCACAGCCCTGGCCCTGGCCGACCACCTGCGCACCGCCCAGGCCGTGCGCCAGCACAGCCAGGCCATGCTGCAACTGGCCCAGCGGGGGCAGGCGCGCCACTTCGAATTCCATCCCACTCGCCTGGCGCCCACCGCCGCCTTCGTGGCCGACGTGATCCGCCAGCGCTACCCAGCGGGCACCATCCCGTACCACAGCCGCTGGCGGCACTTCGAGCCAGGTGGGGTTGACCGCTGGGCGCAGGTGGCCACCGCCCTGGGCCTGTGCCGCGAAGGCCAGCGCCTGGAGCGTGCACGCGCCCGCATCGACCTGGCCGTGACCAGCGTGCTGCTGGACGCAGGCGCAGGCCCGCAGTGGCATTACCTTGACGAAGCCACCGGCCAGACCCTGGCCCGCTCGGAAGGGCTGGGTGTGGCCAGCCTGCGCTGGTGGGCCGCTGGCGGCCTGTCGTCCAACCCGAAAGCCCCCTGGCAGGCCGATGCCGAAGGCCTGCAGCGCGTGAGCGATGTGGCCCTGGCCCAGGCCTTCCAGGTGGGCGAGGCCAACCCGCTGGTGGGCGTGGCCGGGCGCGTGCAGCTGCTGCGGCAACTCGGGCGCGTCATGCAGGCCCAGCCCGCGTGGTTTTCGCGGCCCGGTGCCCCGGGGCTGCTGCGGCCGGGGCACTTGCTCGACTGGCTGTTCTCGCACCACCCCACGGGCGAAGTGCCGGCAGGGGCCTTGCTCTCGCTGCTCTTGCGTGCGCTGGGCGGCATCTGGCCCAGCCGGCATGTGATGGCCGGGCAGCCCCTGGGCGATTGCTGGCCCCACCCCGATGCGCCGCTGGGCTGGTTGCCGTTTCACAAGCTCAGCCAGTGGATGGCGTATTCGCTGCTCGAACCGCTGGAAGATGCGGGCTTGCGTGTGGTCGCGCTGGATGAGCTGACCGGCCTGCCGGAATACCGCAACGGCGGCCTGCTGCTCGACATGGGCGTGCTCACCCCGCGCGACGCGGCCTTCTTCACCCACACCTGGCGCCCTTCCGACGAACCCATCGTCGAGTGGCGCGCCCTGACCGTGGCCCTGCTCGACCTGATCGCCCAGGGGGTGCGCGACGAGCTGGGCATGACACTGCCCGACATGCCGCTGGCCCGCGTGCTCGAAGGTGGCACCTGGGCGGCAGGCCGGGCCATTGCCCGGGAGCGACGGCCCGATGGCGGGCCCCCGGTGCGGCTCGACAGCGATGGCACCGTGTTCTGAGCGCCCCACGTCTGAGCGCTGAGCGCCCACTTTCCGAATTCGACCCAAGGAGCCCCTCATGCAAGGCGATTTCCCCAACCTCACCATCGTTCAGCACCCCCTGGTGCAGCACAAGCTGACCTGGCTGCGGGCCGAAGAAACCAACACCGACAGCTTCCGCAACCTGCTGCGCGAGGTCAGCCAGATGCTGGTCTACGAAGCCACGCGCGACTTGCCCACCGAAGACATCGCCATCCGCACGCCCGTGACCGAGATGAAGTCGCCGGTGATCAGTGGCAAGAAGCTGTGCCTGGTGTCCATCCTGCGGGCGGGCAATGGTCTGCTCGATGGCGCCCTGGCCATCCTGCCGCTGGCGCG
>JBEGRT010000001.1:0-5143 GCA_041180305.1 Pseudomonadota bacterium | reverse complement strand
GCGGGCCACCAGGCCGCGCAGGTAGCCACGCGAGGCTTCCGACAGCGGGGCGAACTCGGGCAGGCCGGCGTCCGACAGGGCGATGAACCACTCGATCTCGACCTGCACGCGGCGGTGCATCAGGCCGAATTCCGACAGCAGGGGACGCAGGGCGGCCACCTTGGCGGCGTAACGACCATCGAGGGGCGACAGGGCGGTGAGTGCAGAAAGCGACATGGCGGTGAATGCAGTGCGGTGCAAAAAAGGCGTGCGGCGCGCGCACGGTTCATTCACGCACGGCACCCACAGGTCAACCCGCCATTGTACGAAGTGCAGCCCGGATTCCCAAATCGGGCCCCCTCAAGCCGGGTCCCTGGGCTGAAACCTCAGGCGGGGCAGCCTGATGCTCAGGCCCTGACGCGGTGCAGCCCGCTGTGCTGCTGCAGGGTCGAGGCCGATGGGGCCTCGTCGCTCATCACACTCACGGGCGAAACAGCCACCGGCGCGGTGTCCCCCTGCCAGGTGGGCCAGTGCGCCAGCAGCACATCGACATCCACACGGCTCCACACCTGCATCGACTGCATGCGCGCGCGGCGCAGCACCACCACGGCCCAGGGCCAGTACAGGCCGGCCGTGAGCAGCAAACGCAGGGCCAGCTTCAGGCTCAGCAGGGTGTGTGCACGCACGGGAATCTCGCTGCGCAGGCGCATGTGGCGATTGCCGGTCTTGCTCCAGATCAGGTTGGTGGCGCGGGCCCGCGCAAAGGGCACCACGGCCACCAGCCAGGCCAGCGCCAGCACGCCACCCAGCGCCGACAGCGCGCCGGCTGACACCCCGCCCGTGCCCCGCATCCGGGCCCACACCAGCATCAGCGCCAGCGCGAAAGCACCCACACCGGCCAGCACCGTGCCCACCATGGCCGACCACGCCAGCGTGCGCGCGACCACCTGCATGAAATCGGCCCTGTTCACCTTCCACAGCATCTGGAAGGGCCCCAGGCGCAGGTGTTCCTGACGGTATTTCAGATGGGCCCACAGGCCAAAGGGCATCGAGACCATCCAGGCCGCCCAGGCGCCAGCGGCCGCCCACCAGGGCACCGGCAGGCTGCGGTCCCAGGCCAGGGCTGTGAGCCACACGCCCCCCAGGGCCAGCAGCAGAGAGCCGCCCAGGGCACGGTACACGCCATGCCAGGCGCCCTCGAACCACAGGCGACGCCCGGCCCAGGTCACGGCCGACACCTTCTGGTTCACCTTCAGCCAGGCCAGCAGCGGCCACACCAGCGCCGCCAGGGTCAAGGCGCCCAGGCCGGCCCGAGGGTTGCCCAGGGCCGCCCCCGCCACACCCAGCAAGAGGGCCAGGCTCATGGCAAACCGGGGCCACAGTGACACGGCTTCCAGGCGGTAATCCAGGGCATGCCCGGCCACGCGCGTGTTTCGCAAGAAAAACTGTTCGCGGCGCTGCACCACCCACGGCCAGGCCAAGCCTCCCGTGAGCAACAGCAGCAGCACATTGGCGCCCCACAAGCGAGCGTAATCACGGCCCGCGGCATGGAAGCGCACGGGCCATTGCAACACCACCCCCTGCGGCAGACGCGGCACGTCGGCCACCGCCTGGCGCGAACGCGGGCGGGGGTCGGGCTGCACGCCGGGGGGCATTTCGTCTTCGGTCAGCGGGCCGGGCAGCGTCGAGCCGATCGGGTGAGGCGCACGCCAGTGCTGGGGCGGCACACCGATCCAGTCGTTCTGGGGCGCCGAGCGCTTGACGGGCGCTTCGGGCGCAGCCGCAAGGGCCCGCTCCAGCTGTGCTGCAGCAGCCTGTCGGGCCTGCTCTTCCTGCTCTCGGCGGGCGTTCTCCCGGAGGAACACCTGTTCCAGCTCGTCCAGCCGAACCGCCTGCTGGGCGGTGGGATCCGTTTTCGAATTCATGGGTGTGCGGTGAGGGAATGTAACGGACGCATCTGCGAATTCGTGCCTCATGCCGCCCCCCTCGATGGGGGTCGATGACCTTGACGCCACAGAGCCGGGCACCCTTGGCTAAAATCAGCCTCCAACCCGTTGCACATTCCACCCAATGAAACTGATCGGTTCGCTCACCAGCCCGTTCGTGCGCAAAGTCCGCGTCGTGCTGGCCGAGAAAAAACTCGACTACAAATTCGAAACGGAAGACGTCTGGTCGGCCGATACCCGCATTGCCGAATCCAACCCGCTGGGCAAGGTGCCCTGCCTGGTCATGGAAGGCGGTGAAGCCGTGTTCGACTCCCGCGTGATCGTGGAATACGTCGACACCCTGTCGCCCGTGGGCAAGCTGATCCCGCTGTCGGGCCGCGAGCGTGTCGAGGTCAAGACCTGGGAAGCCCTGGCCGACGGCCTGCTGGACGCCGCCATCCTGGCGCGCATGGAAGCCACCTGGCCTGGCCGCAGTGCCGAACAGCGCAGCCAGGCCTGGATCGACCGCCAGATGGACAAGGTCAACGCCAGCCTGAAGGCCATGAGCCTCGGCCTGGGCGAGCGCGGCTGGTGCTGCGGCATCCACCACACCCTGGCCGACCTGGCCGTGGGCTGCGCGCTGGGCTACCTCGACTTCCGCTTCCCCGAGATCGACTGGCGCGGTGACTACCCCAACCTGGCCAAGCTGTACGACAAGCTCTCGCAGCGCCCCAGCTTCCAGGACACGGCGCCGCCCAAGGCCTGAATGGCCCTGATGGCCTGAAACGCCACACGCCCTGCCCGCAAAGCCCCGCCAGACGGGGCTTTTTCATGCCTGCTCAGCCCCGCTGGGTGTGCGCCTGCGCCGGCAAGGCAAAGGTGTGTGCCTGCGCCAGCATCCAGTACTGCTCGAACACCGGCTGAGGCCAGTCGCACCCGCCCTGCTCGGCCTGCAGCAACTGCCCGGGCTTCACGAAAGTCAGCAGGTTCGACAGGCGGTGCACGACGTGCCCGGCACCGCGCCGCACGATGTGGTCGGCCGTGATGTCGTTGGGATGATGCAAGCCCGCCGCCTGGATGAGCTCCTGCAAGGCGTGCAGGGTGTTGCGGTGGAAGTTGTACACCCGGTCGGCCTTGTCAGGCACCACCAGGGCCCGCTGGCGCATGGGATCTTGCGTGGTCACGCCCGTGGGGCAATGGCCCGTGTGGCAGCTCTGCGCCTGGATGCAGCCCAGCGCGAACATGAAGCCGCGGGCCGAATTGCACCAGTCGGCGCCCAGGGCCATCATGCGGGCGATGTCGAAGGCGCTGACCACCTTGCCGGCACAGCCCAGCTTCACGCGGTGGCGCTCGCCAATGCCCACCAGCGTGTTGTGCACCAGCAGCAGCCCCTCCTGCAAGGGCGCGCCCACATGGTCGGTGAACTCCAGCGGCGCTGCGCCGGTGCCGCCCTCGGCGCCATCGACCACGATGAAATCGGGCCACAGGTTGGTGGCCTGCATGGCCTTGACCATGGCGAACCATTCCCAGGGGTGGCCAATGCACAGCTTGAAGCCCACCGGCTTGCCACCACTGAGCTGCCGCAGCTGCTCGATGAACTGCATCATCTCGATCGGCGTGCTGAAGGCGCTGTGCGACGCAGGCGACACGCAATCCACACCCACCGACACGCCACGCGCCTCGGCAATCTCAGGCGTGACCTTGGGGCCCGGCAGCACACCGCCATGGCCTGGCTTGGCACCCTGGCTCAGCTTGAGCTCGATCATCTTGACCTGGGGCTCGCGGGCGTTGACCTTGAACTTCTCGGCGTCAAAGCGCCCCTCTGGCGTGCGGCAGCCGAAGTAACCCGAACCGATCTCCCAGATCAGATCGCCCCCGCCCTCGCGGTGGTAACGGCTGACCGAGCCCTCGCCCGTGTCGTGCGCAAAGTGCCCGCGGGCCGCGCCCTTGTTCAGGGCCAGGATGGCGTTGGCACTCAGCGCGCCAAAGCTCATGGCCGAGATGTTGAACAGGCTGGCGCTGTAAGGCTGCGTGCAGCTGCTGCCCCCTGCCCCGATGGTCACGCGGAAATCATGCGAAACCACCAGGCTGGGCGAGACCGAATGGCTGAGCCACTCGTAGCCCTCGGCCGTCACATCTTTTTGCGTGCCGAATGGACGCTTGTCCGGGGCCCCCTTGGCGCGCTGGTACACCAGCGACCGCTGCTGGCGCGAGAACGGCGCTGCCTCGTTGTCGCTCTCGATGAAGTACTGGCGCAGCTCGGGCCGCACGAACTCCAGCAGGTAGCGCAGGTTGCCCAGCACCGGGTAGTTGCGCAGCACGGCTTTCTTGGTCTGCATGAAATCACGCAGGCCCAGCAGCGTGAGCGGCAAGCCGATCACCACCAGCCAGATGCACCAGCCGGTGCTGCCGAACAGGCCGCACACCACCCCGGCCACCATGAGCAGCGCCGAAGCCCCCCAGGTCAGGAAACGGACCGGCAAGCGATCACCCAACGATGCCAATGACCGAGCCATGTGTGCCTCCTTGCGGGCGGGACGCCCCTGCTGACACTGTAGACCTGCCCTGGCCGCCACATCTGGTGAAAAATGCCCAAAAGCGCCACCAATGCAGCGGCTGCCCGCACATGCCCAAGGGCCGTCATGCCCAGGGGAGGCAGTGGTAAACTTCATCCCATAGCGCCGATTTGACCGGCTTGCGGGCGCTCAAGAAATTCCGCTAAAGAGGGCGCTGTGAACGGCCCCTGTTTCGATGCATTTCGCGGAATGCGCACGCGGCCGACTTGCCAACATGACAGCAGCTTCTCACAGCGTCGGGGTCGTCACCCCGCAATCCATCCAGTTCGCAGCCCCCCTGCCCCTGAAAAGCGGCGCGGTGCTCAAGAACTACCACCTCATGTTCGAAACCTACGGCCGGCTCAATGCCGACCGCAGCAACGCCGTGCTGGTGTGCCATGCGCTGAACGCCTCGCACCATGTGGCCGGACTGCACGCTGACGCCGCCGGCCAGCCCCTGCCCAAGAGCGAAGGCTGGTGGGACAACCTGATCGGCCCCGGCAAACCGCTGGACACCGACAAGTTCTTCGTGGTGTGCGTGAACAACCCGGGCTCGTGCTTCGGCTCAACCGGCCCCATGCACGTGAACCCCGACACCGGCCGCATCTACGGCGCGAGCTTCCCGGTCGTGACCGTGGAAGACTGGGTGAACGCCCAGGCCCGCGTGCTCGACGTGCTGGGCAT